>CAIRMS010000195.1 GCA_903879765.1 uncultured Flavobacteriales bacterium | reverse complement strand
TTGCTGAATCACAAAATTCTCGTCTTAGATGAGGATTTTAATGAGCAAGAAGTATCGCGTGAAAAAGAAGTGCTTATCCCGGCGTATTCGGCAATGATTTCAATGAATGAATACGGACAAAACTTCCTAAATAAATTGATGAAAAAAGGAATTTTGAGAAAGGAAGGGGAGGATTTTCGATTCTTATATTCTCCTTTATTGAAACTAAAGAAATTTGGAGACATATATCAATTTTATTCTGGACCTTCTGCACCTCAACTTTTACCAAGCACGAACAATCACGTCACATGGACCTACCAAGGAACAAAGTATTTCTTTAGCATCGATTCCGTAACGAAACATGAAGTATTTGGAAGTCTTCAAATTCCTGTTCGACGCTTATTTAGACGAAATAAATTGATTTAGAATTCTGTCGCTTGCGCGAAATGAAATTCGTCCGCATGGTTTTGAATGTAATTAAGAATGCCTGAAATTTCATCGAAATCAAAACTTGAAACCAATTTCGTTCGATACTCTTTGAAATGTGAAATCCCTTTAAAGTAATTCGTGTAATGGCGTTTCATTTCATTAATGCCAAGTTGCATTCCTTTCCATTTGATACTCATTTCTAGGTGATCTCGACAAGCTTGAACACGGTCTTCAATGCTTGGACTCGCTAGGTGAGTTCCCGTTGCCATGAAATGCTTAATTTCGTTAAAAACCCATGGATATCCAATGCTTGCACGACCAATCATAATTCCGTCAACACCATAGCGGTTTTTATATTCTAATGCTTTTTCAGGTGAGTCAATGTCTCCATTACCAAAAACAGGTATGCGCATGCGAGAGTTATTTTTTACCTCTCCAATTAAGGTCCAGTCTGCTTCACCTTTGTACATCTGCTTACGCGTGCGACCATGAATGGAAATGGCTTCAATTCCGATATCTTGCAGCCGTTCTGCTGTTTCAACAACATATTTTGTATCGTCGTCCCAGCCCAAGCGGGTTTTAACGGTGACAGGCAAGGATGTTGCTTTCACAATGGCTTCAGTCATCTTCACCATTTTCGGTATATCTTGTAAAAGTCCTGCGCCCGCGCCTTTGCAAGCCACTTTTTTCACGGGACATCCATAATTGATATCCAATAAATCAGGTTGCACCTTATCGATGATTTCTGCGCATTGAATCATGCTCTCGATATCTGAACCAAAGATTTGAATCCCAATTGGACGCTCATATTCAAAAATATCTAATTTCTGAACACTTTTAGCGGCATCGCGAATCAATCCTTCAGAGGAAATAAACTCAGTGTACATTAGGTCTGCGCCGTGTTGCTTGCACAGTGCTCGGAAAGGTGGATCACTGACGTCCTCCATTGGAGCAAGCAAGAGCGGAAATTCTCCTAATTCAATGTTGCGAATTTTAACCATTATTTCTGAAAGTATTCGGGACGGTTTGTTTCAATGACTTTTAAGTAATTTTTAAGTTGTTGCTCGTTAGTTGATTTCAAAATCATTAACATATGCTCTGATTCAACAACAATATAATCGTTTAATCCGTCTAACAAAACTAACTTGTCTTTTGG
Source organism: uncultured Flavobacteriales bacterium (assembly GCA_903879765.1). Taxonomy (GTDB): domain Bacteria; phylum Bacteroidota; class Bacteroidia; order Flavobacteriales_D; family Crocinitomicaceae; genus UBA952. Next base: position 9,257 of record CAIRMS010000195.1, on the reverse strand, counting down.
TACGTTTACTAAGCAATTACTTGAGTCAAAGGCAAAAACGTTATCTCCAATGATCGAATTCGCTTCGTTATCTTTCGGAAGGTGTTCTGTTAAACTTCCCCAAGTTCCTAAGTCACTCCAATCGAAATCAGAAAGGACTACGGAAACATTTTTAGCATGTTCCATAACGGCGAAGTCAATAGAGATGTCTTCACATTGATCGAATGCTTGATACAAGAAGTCTGTTTCTTTGGTAGTTCCATACGCACTCGTGTCCGTCATGAAAATCTCATGCAGCATTGGTTGGAATTTGTGTAGCGCATCTAGAATGACATCAGCACGCCAAACAAAAATTCCAGCGTTCCAATAAAAGTTTTTAGCGTCTAAAAATTGCTGTGCAGTTTCTACGTTTGGTTTTTCACGAAACTGAATCACATCAGTAGCTTGTCCTTTTTGAACTCCACTACTTAAATCGAATTCTATGTATCCGTAACCCGTATCAGGACGACTTGGTTCAATTCCTAAAGTAACTAAGTGCTTGTTATTATTGGCAACACTAATCGCTGTAGAAATGATTTCTTGGAACCTTGTTTCGTTCACGATGAGGTGATCGGAAGGAGAAATTATCAGGGTTGCTTCGGGATTGTTTGCGTGAATTTTCGCAGCAGCATAAGCGATACAAGGCGCTGTGTTTTTGCGCATGGGTTCACACAAAATTTGCTCGAAACTTAATTCTGGCAGCTGTTCTTTTACCAATTCACGGTAGGAAGTATTTGTTAATATGTAGATATGTTCGGTCGGAACAGACTTTTGCATACGCTCGAAGGTCAAGCGTAATAACGATTTACCAATTCCTAATACATCTAGGAATTGTTTTGGTTTTTGAGGAGTTGACATTGGCCAAAAACGGCTTCCAACGCCACCTGCCATAATAAGTCCGTAATTATTTGTGCTCATATTTTTCGATTAATTCAACGGTTGCAAGTGCATGAACCAAATATGGTTTCCCCGTTTTTAATTCAGTACAAAGATAGCGACTTCTGCGCAGTAAGCCTTTCTCGAATGATTTTCCATTCAAATGAAACCTGCTTTTGTGTGGAATTTCTTCCAAGGTTGTCCCAGGGGACTTGTCATATTGCTTTAATGTTCGGCTCAATTGTATGTCTGTACAGGAAGAAGCTTTCGTATTCATAAAGTTTTTCCACAATGCTTTCTCTACATCAATAGGTAATTTCTTACTAACTAAAATAGGTTCCATTAAACGACGATAAGCTTGTTTCCATTCGATTCCGTGTGCTTGAATGCGCAATCCGTGATCGCGAAAAGCTTCTAAATGAGCTAATTCATGGATCGCAGTGACTAGGAATGAGAATTTGTTTAAATCACCATTGACCGTAATTGTCGGTTTTTCTTCTCCGGATTTTACTCGGAAGTCGCCAAGTTTTGTGCTGCGACCAGGGACTATTTTGAATTTCACTTTTGCCGAGAGAATTAAATCCGTCAGGTATTCCGTAAACGCTTCTGGAGCGAAACGATTCAGTGTTTCAATAAATTGTTCTCGTTTTGAAATTGACACAAACAAAGTTAAAAACAAAATGAAAGCAAAATCACCTTACACCACCTTAGAAAATATCCTTAACTTAGCTTCGTGAAATTATTACAAAACATAGGGAAGTACACGTTGATGTTGACCATGGTTTTTACAAAGCCAAAAAAATGGAAAATATTTTTCTCGCGCTTGATAAATGAGCTCGACAACATCGGCATAAGCTCTTTACCCATCGTTGGACTGATGTCTACCTTTATTGGTGGAGTCATTGCTTTGCAAACGGCATCGAACATGTCAAATCCACTTCTTCCGAAATATACGGTTGGATACATTACACAATCAAGTACAATTTTAGAATTCTCACCAACGATAATATCCTTGATTCTTGCGGGAAAAGTTGGTTCCAATGTCGCATCTGAAATTGGCACCATGCGTGTCACAGAACAAATCGATGCCCTTGAAATTATGGGGGTGAATTCCCTAAATCACCTCGTTTTACCAAAGGTGATGGCAGCAATTTTATTTTTCCCGATCTTAATTGTCTTCTCCATGGCACTGAGTATGTTGGGTGGTTGGATGTCTTTGATGATTTCTGATTTAACAACAACAGAAACGTATGTTTTAGGTTTGCGTGCATTCTTTAATCCATTTCACATTACCTACGCTCTTACTAAAACGGTTGTTTTTGGATTTTTAATTGTTTCGATTTCTTCTTTTTATGGTTACTATGTAAAAGGTGGTTCCATAAATGTCGGACTTTCATCTACACAAGCGGTTGTCAGTAGTAGCATTGCTATTTTAATAGCGAACTTCATTTTAACTCAATTATTATTGTTGTCATGATTGAAGTGAAGCAGGTGAATAAGTCCTTTAATGGACAGCAAGTTTTATTCGACATCAACCATCAATTCGAAAAAGGAAAAGTGAACCTGATTATTGGTCAGTCCGGACAAGGAAAATCCGTATTAGCTAAATGCATGGTTGGTCTTTACGAAGTGGATGAAGGACAGATTTTATTTGATGGAAGGAACTTTACCGATATGGAGCGTTTCGAAAGAAGTCAAATACGTGAAGAAATCGGCATGTTGTTTCAAGGGGTGGCCTTATTCGATTCATTGACGGTTGAGGAAAACATCATGTTTCCATTGACGATGTTTACGAACATGACTAAAGGCGAAATGCAAAAGCGCGTAGATTTTTGTTTGGATCGAGTAAACCTAACGGGAAGAAATAAATTGTATCCGGCTGAATGTAGTGGGGGAATGCAAAAACGCATTGGAATTGCTAGAGCAATCTCGATGAATCCAAAATACTTATTTTGTGATGAGCCAAATTCAGGTCTCGATCCAAAGACTTCCATTGTCATCGATGGCCTTATCAAAGATATTACAGCTGAATTCGATATGACTACTGTAGTGATTACGCATGACATGAATAGTGTGATTGAGATTGGACAAAACATCCTTTTTATTCACCAAGGAAAGAAATGGTGGAGTGGAGACAAGAATTCAATCATCACGACAGATAATCCTGAAATTCTTAGTTTCGTATTTGCATCTGAATTCATGAAAGAAATTCGGTCCATCATGCAGGAAAAAAGAAGATAATTTTTCACTCGAAACTTTCATTTTAAAAAATTAGCTTTATCTTTGCACCCCAACGGGACGAAAACTTCCATGGGCACGGGTAAACGATCCCGATGTTTTATTAGAATTGCGGATGTGGTGAAATTGGTAGACACGCCAGACTTAGGATCTGGTGCCGAGAGGTATGCGGGTTCGAGTCCCTCCATCCGCACAAAAGGTCTCGTTGGTAACGAGGCCTTTTTTTTTAACATTAATTGATAAAAAATACAATAAAATGAACATTACTCGTCAAGAAGTAGATGCACAGAATGCTGTACTTAAAGTGAACATTGCTCCCGTTGATTACCAAGGAAAAGTGAAAGCCTCTTTAGAGAAATACAGAAAAACAGCGAAAATCCCAGGTTTTCGTCCTGGAAACATTCCAATGGCACTTATTCAAAAACAAGTGGGAAGATCTGTTTTAGCAGAGGAGTTAAATAAATTAACGAACGACGCTTTATACCGATACATTTTGGATGAAAAATTGGAGATTCTTGGAAATCCAATCCCGAAAGCAGATGAAGGAATGACGGGAAGCTTTGAGCAACCAGAAAATTTTGAGTTTTCGTTTGAAATAGGGTATAGCCCATCTTTTGAATTGCCAATCAATGCAAAATCAAAATTCGATTACGCAACGGTTAAAATCGACAAAGAACTGATCAATAAGCAAGTAGAAGATTTACGTCGCCGTTACGGAAAATTGGTTTCTTCCGATTCAGTTGGGGACAAGGATATGGTCATGGGTAAATTCGAAGAAAAAGATACGGATGGTTCTGTGAAAGCAGATGGCATCAGTCACTCTTCCACGATATCTATGGAATTCCTTGAAAACAAAGCAGGAATCAAAGCTTTGAAAGGAAAGAAAATAAATGAAGTCATTGACTTGGATCCTAAGAATGTATCCAAAGACGATAAAGATTGTGCATCCTTGTTGGGAATTACAGAAGAACAAGTTGCCGGATTGACATCAAACTTTCAATTTACCATTGCCGATGTGAAACGCATGGAAATGGCCGATTTGAACGAAGAATTATATACAAAGTTATTCGCTGAAGAAGTGAAAACGGAGGAGGAATTACACACGCGCATTTCTGCTGATTTAACGCGCATGTTTGCGGAAGACACTGATCGTATTTTTACGCGTAATGTCTACAACCACTTGGTGAACGAAACGAAAATGACATTCCCTGAAACATTTTTGAAAAGATGGATTCAAGTTTCGTCAGAAAAACCAGTTACGGATGAAGAAATTGAGGCGGAATTTGATGCGTATTTGAAATCACTGAAATGGCAATTGATTCAAACCCGAATTTTTAAGGATAACAACATTCAATTGACGAATCAAGAAGTGATGGATTTTACAAAAAATCTATTGGTTGGAAATTATGCGCAGTACGGTTTGCCTGCTCCGGATGATCAAGAATTGACCGAAACGGCAGCTCGTTTGTTGCAAAATAAAGAACAGGCTAACGGAATCTACGATCGTTTGGCTGAACAAAAATTGACAGATTTCTTCAAAACCGCTGTGAACTTGGTCAAAAAAGAAGTGAAATACGATGACTTTATTAAATTGGCGTCTACTCAATAGTTCTAAATGTCTCGAATGATATGAAAGGGTTGAACGATGTTCAGCCCTTTTTTATTTCCAATCAAGGACTTGAAGTTGCTTCAGGTTCGTCGATTTCCCAAAGGCGAATTGAATGCTTCGAGCTAATTCCTCGATTCCCTTCATTTTTCCTGTTCTATTCGAACTTAAAGCAATAATCTCGCGCGCCGGCAAGGTAGCCAAATCACGAATTGTTTTAATGCCTCGCTTTTGTATGTCAGAAAGCGGAAAATTACTTGGGATCAAGGTGTAGCCACCATGTCTGTCTACCATTTCCATGATGAGCGGAAGATTGCCACCTTCATAATTCCATTCGTTTTCATCCACCGTTTTTTTCAATTGGCAAAAATGGACCATTTGTGTCCGAAGGCAATTTCCCTGATTAAGCAGCCATGGATGCATTTCCTGTAGATCAGACATATTTATCGATTCTTCCTTCACACTCGGTGCGTAAATGAAAATTTCTTCTTGATAAAGCGGTATGGTACGCAATCGAGCATCCATATGAGGACCAGCAATAATTCCAAGGTCAAGTTCTTTTCGCTCCAATGCTTCCAATACATCCACTGTCTTCAGTTCGTGAATGGTTAACTTCAAATCATCGAAGGATAATTGCCACTCTCCGAAAAGTTGTGGAATCAAATAGCTAGCAACGGTTGGTATGATTCCAAGTCGAATTTCTTCTTTTATTTTTCCTTTTAAACGATCGGATAAATACTTAATTTTTTCTGTTTCACTGAGAATTTCTCTTAAAATCGGTAACAAGCTAATTCCTGCTGGAGTTAAGCGAAGTGGATTTGAATCTCGGTCAAAAACCAAGTATCCCAGTTGTTCCTCTGCTTTTTTGATTTGCATGGAAAGTGTTGGCTGCGTCACAAAACAGCGTTCACTTGCTCGCTGGAATTGTTGTTCCTCGCTCAGAACAACGATATATTGCATTTGTTGAATGGATATCATATAAATAAAATCTATGCAAATATAAAAAGTATTGAATATATAAATGATTTTTCTATCTGTAACTTTGTCCAACGAAAAAAGCAAAAGAAAATGTGATTGGAAGCATTTTTTAAGGCCTTGATGTAACCACGATCAAACCTTTTAGCTTTAACTTTGTAGTATCATTAGTAACTATTTAAATAAATTATATGTCAACATTTGTAGGAAAACAATTTCCAGACGTAACTGTCAAAGCAATCGATGAAATGGGTGATGCCTTTCAAATCAATGTCCTTCAACAAGCAATCGATAACAAGAAAAAAGTTGTTTTATTCTGGTATCCAAAAGATTTCACTTTCGTTTGTCCAACGGAAATTCATGCGTTTCAAGAGGCAGCAGCTGAGTTCGCAAAAAGAAATACAATCGTAATCGGTGCATCTTGTGATACTGCTGAAGTACATTTCGCTTGGTTGAACACAGCAAAAGATAACGGTGGAATCGAAGGTGTGAAATTCCCAATCATCGCTGATTCAACACGTAACTTGGCTATGGAGTTAGGAATTTTGGATTACGACATGTTCGATGAAGATTCAGTAGGTGATAACGTACCTTACCGTGCTACTTATTTGTTAGACGAAACAGGAATGGTATTCCATGAATCAATCAATCACTTCCCTGTTGGACGTAACGTACAAGAGTACATTCGTTTGATCGATGCATTTACACATGTTCAACAACATGGTGAAGTTTGTCCAGCAAACTGGGAAGAAGGAAAAGATGCAATGAATGCAACACGCAATGGCGTTGCTGATTACTTAAGCAAACACTAAGAAATCGTGTTTACGGAATTAACAGAAGATCATTTGGATCAACTTTTAGCGAGCAACGCGAAAGTGATGGTTCAATATGGCGCGACATGGTGCGGGAATTGCAAAATCACCAAGCCGAAATTCAAACGCATGGCGGAGGAAAATGAAGGCATTGAGTTTTATTACATCGATGCAGAAAAACTTCCAAATTCTCGTCAATTTGCGAATGTAAGCAACTTGCCAACTTTTGCTGGGTTCGTGAACGGAGCTCTTGTGAAAGAGGCACAAGGAAATAAAATAGAAACCATTCAAGAAGTATTAAATGCGGTTACCAGTCATTAAACACATCGTCGAATTCATTGAGAATAATGATGAAGACTACGTGATTGAAACCATGGAAACACTCGAGAATTTAATCGAGGCTCCAGGAATCAAGGACGAAGAATTAGATGTTATCGGCGAGTTATTGTCGAATTATTCTGGCGCATTAGAAGTGCACAAAGACATTCAAACAGGTACGGCCAAAAGAGATGCATTAAATGCATTTATGAAGCGTGTGACCGGTTCGATTGACTAATCTTGAATCAACTTATGTGAAAGCCAACGAAATTCGTTGGCTTTTTTTTGTTTCCTAGGGAAGGAATGAAGGCAATTCTTTGCTTTCGCAGATGTTCTTCTTATCTTTGCTACATGTCAGATTTACTATCGAAATTAGAAGCGATTCACTACCGTTTCGTAGAAGTGGGAACCATGATCACCGATCCGGATATCATTTCGGATATGGAACGTTACGTGAAACTCAATAAGGAATACCGAGATTTGGAATCCTTGGACGAAATGTATAAAGCATATAAAAATGTCCTTGAAAATTTAAGTAGCTCAAAAGCCATGCTGGAGGTTGAAACTGATCCTGAAATGCGTGAAATGGCGAAAATGGAAATTGATGAATTAGAAAGTAAGCGTCCAATTATGGATGAAGAAATCAAAATGATGTTGATTCCAAAAGATCCGGAGGATGATAAAAATGCGATCATCGAGCTTCGTGCTGGAACAGGTGGAGATGAGGCATGTATTTTTGTCGAAGATATTTTCAGAATGTACACCATGTACTTCAAAGAAATGGGTTGGCAATACGAAGTGATCAACTCATCAGAAGGAACCGTAAAAGGATACAAAGAAATTTCCATTGATGTTGCAGGTGCAGGAATTTACGGGATGCTGAAGTTTGAATCTGGTGTTCACCGTGTGCAACGTGTTCCCGAAACAGAATCCCAAGGACGTGTGCATACTTCAGCGATTACCGTTGCGGTTTTACCCGAGGCAGAAGAGGTAGATTTCAATTTAGATATGAATGATGTGCGTAAGGACACCTTCCGTGCTTCTGGAGCAGGTGGACAGCACATTAACAAAACAGAGTCTGCAATTCGTTTGACACACATTCCAACAGGGGTGGTGGTTGAATGTCAAGATGGACGTTCGCAGCATAAAAACTTAGAAAAAGCGATTTCGGTACTACGTTCGCGTTTGTATCAAGCAGAATTAGATCGTGTGCACAACGAACGTGCGGCGCAACGTAAGACACTCGTTTCAACGGGAGATCGATCGGCTAAAATCCGCACCTATAACTATCCGCAAGGAAGAATTACCGATCACCGAATCAATAAAACAATGTACAACCTCAGTTCTTTTATGAATGGAGATGTACAAGAAATGATTGACGCCTTGAAAATGGCGGAAAATGCAGAGAAATTGAAAGGACAAGCGCTATGACAAAACAAGAATTAATTCAACAAATTCGCTTAAAGGAATCCTTTCTTTGCGTAGGATTAGATCCGGACATGAGTAAAATTCCAACGCATTTATTGGAAATGGACGATCCCATTTTTGAATTTAATAAAGCCATCATCGATGCAACGCATCCTTACGCTGTTGCTTTCAAACCAAACACAGCATTTTTTGAGTGTCATGGATCGAAAGGATGGGATTCTTTGGAGAAAACAATAAATTACATCCCTAAAGAATGTATGATCATCGCGGATGCAAAACGTGGAGATATTGGAAACACATCAACGTATTATGCGAAGACCTTTTTTGAAACACTACAAGCAGATGCAGTGACCGTTGCTCCGTACATGGGTTCTGATAGTGTTTTACCGTTCACGAAATTCGATGGGAAATGGGTGGTATTATTAGCGTTGACTTCAAATGAAGGGGCTAAAGACTTTCAATTAAAATCAGGTCAAGACGGACTTTTGTTTGAAAATGTATTGAGAACATCCATGCAATGGGCAAGTTCAGAAAAAATGATGTTTGTTGTGGGCGCTACACGAGCTGAAGATATTGCAGAAGTGAGAAAATTGGCTCCTGACTATTTCTTCCTGGTTCCTGGTGTCGGTGCACAAGGTGGAAGTTTAGAGGATGTGGTAAAATACGGAGCGAATGAGGAATGTGGCTTGTTAGTCAATTCGTCGCGTGGTATTATTTATGCTTCTGCTGGATTGGATTTTGCAAGTGCTGCAAAAAAAGAAGCGCTGAAGATACAAAACCAAATGGCTTCGTATGTTCAGCGCTGGAACTTTTAAGTTTAGCGAATTATTTAGACGCTAAATCTGAATTTTCTGTTTGTTGAATACTTCCGTATGCATCGCAGCTTGCAGTTCTTCCAGCTCCACATGAAGCTAAAACGAATGATACTACCGCCGCACAAATTAATAAAGTGAATTTCGTTTTCATTGTTGTTTGTTTTGTTGTTT
>CAIRMS010000194.1 GCA_903879765.1 uncultured Flavobacteriales bacterium | reverse complement strand
CTCGATGAAATAAATACGGTTGGATAATAGAATGATTAGCTGGTATTTTCTTGCGATTATCACTGTCAAAATTCCATTTATCCCCTTCGGGTTGACCAGCCACCATCAGTACATCGTGTTTCTTACGCATGTAGCGATAAAAACTCTCCATCAAAAACTGCTTTTTACCTTTGAAAAATTCAGCAAATTCAGTTCTGGAAGTAAAAAAATGTTCAGAATCAACAACGCAAACTGAAAGATTGAGTGCTTCGGACAAAGACTTCAACTCATGATCAACACGGTATTCATCTGGCAACTGATATTCAATACTTTCTACCTCATATTTTTGAGAAATCCAGCGTATATTTTCTGTAAACGACTGTTTATTTTCAGAATCATCTAACTTTAAATAAACAACTTGATGACCTTTCATCTCTAGTTCGTCGACAAACAAACGCATCGACTGAAAAAAAGCTACCACTTTTTGAATGTGATGCACTACATAATCTGTTTCGGAACGAACTTCCATCATCACATACACCACGTTTTCATCGACTTGATGAAACCAAGAATGTTGGTGATTGAGTTGATCCCCAAGTATTAACCGCAGTGTCTTTTTCATTTTCTTCGTTGATTTACATGTTTTTGTAAAATCCGTTGTCCTTCTTGTTTGGTATATACTTGTTTTCTCATACCCCAGATGATATCGCTTGCATGTTTTCTAGAAGTCTCCAAATCAACAATCGGCGCAGGATAATCTTCTCCAATGCGACAATTGTAAATTTCTTGTTCGAAAACATTTAATTTCCAAGGTTCATGAATTAAATGTGTTGGTATCTCTTTTAATTCTGGACACCACTGTTTGATAAACGCGCCTTCTGGATCATGATCCTCCGAGTTTTTTATCGGATTGTATATACGAACAGTATTGATTCCTGTAATTCCTGCTTGCATATGAATTTGTGGATAATGAATTCCAGGTTCGTAATCCAAAAATTGTCGTGCTAAAAAATGAAGCTCACGCCAATCTTGCCACAAATTGAAAACAAAAAAGGAAACGACCATCGCTCGCATACGAAAATTAATGTATCCGGTAGCTACCACGCACCGCATACAAGCATCAATCAATGGAACTCCTGTTTTTCCTTGTTGCCAAGCGTCTATATACCTTTGATTTCGTTCTTTAACGATATTATCATACGCTCGATTTACAGCTTCAAACTCCATGCGACATTCATCTTCAAACTTTTGCATGAAATGACTTTGCCAATGTAAGCGAGAAATAAAATTGGCTAGCGCTCTTTTGTTCTTTGAAGTTTGATATACATTTAGAGTCGCCTGATAGACCATACGCATACTCAAATTCCCATAGGTCAAATAAGGAGAAATACGACTACATCCTTTACGACTTAATAAGGGTTTGGAAATATGACGACTATAATTAGAATAACGTTCTGTCAAAAAACTCATCAAATAACGTAAACCCATAGATGTTCCACCCAACTGAAAATTTGGATTTGACTCTTTTATTTCTTGTGGTAATTCTTCCCCTTTGATTTGTTGGAATTCAGTATCTTCTAGATGAAACCATTGTATTTGTTTTAAAT
>CAIRMS010000193.1 GCA_903879765.1 uncultured Flavobacteriales bacterium | reverse complement strand
CAATTTCATCTTTATGATATCGATGATGGTCGCTCACCTCTAAAAAAGGAATAAGTTTATCAAAAAAATCTTTTTCATCCGGACTTTTTCGCGTAATACCAATGATGTTATATTCGATATTTAGTTGTCCATCAAGGTCTCTGTGGAAAAGTGCAGGGTATATTTTACGGATAGCTAAATCACCATCTCCACCAAAGACCACAATATTAAACGATTGAAAACGTTCTGTATTGAAATTGGTTTTTTTATTGTTTGCATTCATTTTAAACAATATTAGTTTGTGTCAAAAATACACTAAGTATATGATAAGCGCAATAATTTTACCTAAATTTAGCAACTATTTAATGTTTATAACGTCTTTTAGCCGATGATGATTAAAACGATTTTTCTAACCCTTTCCCTTTTCTTGGTTTCTACAATCAACTTTGCTCAAACGTTTGTTTTTGGACAACTCACAGGTTCTCCTAACATGGTTACAACGGGCTGGAATTTAACGGGTAACGCGCACATTGGAGATACCCCTGGTGATGTAGATGCGTTCAATAATGAACTACTTCTGACAAATAACACAACCGGTCAGTCTGGAGGTGTCTTTTACAATACGCCAATAAATCTTTCGGCTTGTCAGACATGGACTGTTGATTTTGAATACCGAATAGCTGGTGGTAATGCTGCCGATGGTTTAGCTTTTTGCTTTTTAAGTGTTCCTCCAGCTGGATTTGTGAGTGGAGGTGGAGTTGGGATACCAGGAACGGCGAATGGACTTAAAGTTGTCATCGATACCTACGATAATTGTAGTCAAGGTGGCACAAATCCAGAAATTCAAATTTTCAATGGAATTGGTTATAACGAATGCTTATCTGCTACACCGAAGCTTCAAAATTCTTTTGGATCCTTAAATTATTTGCGTAATACAAACTATCAACCTGTAAAAATCATCTACAACAATGGTTTGGTGACTGTTTTGGTCAATAATGTTCAACTTTTGCAAGCAACTTCTCCAGTTAATTTTACGGGATATGTTGGTTTTACTGCTAGTACTGGCGCGTTGTATGATTTGCATTCGATTCGCAATGTCACTATATATACAAATCAAGCTGTTTCAAATGCAGGAATTGATGCGACAACTTGTTCTTCAACGGGTGTAACAATTGGTTCAACCCCAAATCCATTAAATGTCTATTCTTGGTCTCCTTCAATTGGACTTTCGTCTACTACAGTGGCTAATCCAGTAGTTACCTTGCCAAATACAACCGGTGCTCCCATTACACAAACATATACAGTCACGACTTCCTTAGCCACTAATCCTGGATTATGTCCAACTACGGATCAAATTAATGTGACCATTTACCCTCAATTTAATCAAACTGTTTCTCAAACAATTTGTAATGGTGGGACCTATTTGTTTAATGGACAATCGCTCAGTCAATCGGGAACTTATTATGATACGCTGAACTCTGTCCATAACTGTGATTCAATTGTTACATTGAATTTAACCATTGGTAATGCGCAAGCGAATGCAGGTCCAGATATTACTATTTGCTCTGATGAAACCGCAAATTTAGGTGTTAGTCCATTGGCAGGTTATGCATATTCATGGAGTCCCGCTACGAATTTATCCTCGTCTACAATTTCAAATCCATCTGTTTCTGCCGTGAATACAACGGGTGCACCAATTGTACAGAATTACACATTGACCACGACTTCGGCCAGTAATCCAGGACTTTGTCCGTCATCTGATCAAGTACAAGTGACCATTTATCCTAAATTCGTTACGAATCTCAGTGATACACTTTGTAATGGTGGTCCTTACCTTTTTAACGGCCAATCAATCACCCAATCCGGAACGTACAGCGATACATTATCAAGTGTATATAGTTGTGACTCGATTGTGAATTTGAACATTGTGATATCGACTGAACCCCAATTTAATCTTTTGGATACAGTCATGTGTATTGGAACTAGTTTGACTTTAGCTCCTCAAAACACGAATGGTAATTATACCTATACATGGACTCCACAAATGGCCATTCCAAGTAGTAACGGGAACATGACGTGGAATCCAACTATTTCAAATGAATTTTTCTTGTTGGCAACGAATAATTATGGGTGTACGCATCTCGATTCGCTTGATTTAACAGTGAATCCACTTCCAGTAATGGGACTTGTTGCCTCTGCTCAAGCACTCTGTCCGGATGAAAATTTAACCTTAACTGCATCTGGGGGAGCAACGTATTCATGGAGTGGCCCAGGTGTGACAAACAGCACCGGAAACATTCAATCAATCATTCCAACTGGAACAGGAATTTTTCAAGTAATCGGTTATACACCTGAGGGATGTGTTGATTCCATTCAAACAAATTTCACCTTATACCCGAAACCTATTTTGACTTTTACTCCTGATCAAGAAATTTGTGATGGAGAAATTGCTTCGATGACCGTTTCCGGTGCAGATACATATGTTTGGAATCCAACGAGTCTTGTTGGGACACAAGTTTACGTTAGTCCTTCAGTTACTACATCTTATCAAGTAATTGGATTCAATCAATTTAATTGTTCTGACACAGTCATTTCGCTTATCACCGTTCATCCGAATCCAATTGCTATAATTGGAGCAGAACCATTTCTTTTAACAAGTGACGCACCAAATGTGACGTTTACGAATTTATCTACCGGACAGTTAATCTCCATTTGGAATTTTGGTGATGGAACAATAGTAGAGGAATCAAACACAAACTTCGAATACCAATATCCATTTGATGAAGGAAATTATACCGTTGATCTTGTGGTTGAAAGTGAATTTGGTTGTAAAGATTCTACCACTCAACTTATTCAAGTGAAAGGTGATGTCTTGTATTATGTTCCTAATTCCTTTACACCAGATGGCGATGAACGCAATAATACCTTTAGTCCAGTGTTTACCTCCGGTTTTGTTCCAGGGTCTTATCAATTTGATGTGTATAATCGATGGGGTGAAATGATTTTTTCCTCACAAAATCCAGAAATTGGTTGGGATGGTTATTTAAATTTTGTGAAATGTCCTGAAGGTATGTATGCGTATTCCATTAAATTTGTTGTCAGTTCATCTAATGAACATCGATCAATAACTGGACACATTAACTTGCTTAAATAAATTGCTGGAATGAAAAGAGGATTAAATATTTCTATACAGTATATTTTTGTTTTCTTTTCGCTGCTATTTCTCGAACATAAGCTACAAGCTCAAAACATTTCAGGTGTTGTAAATTCTTATGTTGCTGTAAGTGCAGTAACAGTTAATAGTGCCACCGTAACGGCAATAGGTCCATTTCAAGTTGGAGATAAAGTCTTGATCATTCAAATGAAAGGTGCGACGATAACCACATCGAATACCGTAGCTTTTGGAACCATTACCGCCCTTGGAAATGCGGGTAATTTCGAATTTGCAACAATTTCATCTATTTCAGGAAACACGGTTACTTTTTCGAGTAATTTATGTAAAACTTATACTCCATCTGGAAAGGTTCAACTGGTTAAAGTCCCGGTTTATACCAATGCAACAATCGTTGGTACAGTAACGGCCCAGCCATGGAATGGAACAACGGGAGGAATCGTTGCCATCGAAGCGACAAATAGCATTACGTTTAATGCAAATATTAATGTTTCCGGACAAGGTTTTCTTGGTGGTGCGGTCTTTACAGGTTGGTTTGGTTGCAATGATCCGAATTACGCCAATCAAAATGCAGGAAAAAAGGAGAAGGAATAGCTATTCCACCCGTTACGTTAGAGGCAAATCGAGCACCTTTAGCCAACGGAGGTGGCGGTTCAAATTCCGGGAATCCAGGAGCAGGTGGTGGTGGAAATGGCGGCATCGGCGGAAGAGGTGGAAATGAGTTCTATGGAAGTTGCCAACTTAATGCTTCTTTTGGTCTTGGTGGAAAAGCTCCTAGTTATACTCTTTTTAAAGCATTTCTTGGTGGCGGTGGCGGT
>CAIRMS010000192.1 GCA_903879765.1 uncultured Flavobacteriales bacterium | reverse complement strand
CTCAAACGTCCGTAAAATGGTTACAAAAAGTGAAGAAGGAGCAAGTTTCCTTTTCTAATTACGCTTCTTCTTCTTTCCAATAAATCGATGCTAAAATCGATAAGAACAATGCTCCTATGACAATGAGCAATGAAATCGATGATGGAATATGAATGAACGGAGATAGCAACATTTTTAATCCAATGAAGGATAAAATGAAGGCTAAACCGTATTTCAATTTCGAGAACATGTGAATGGAATTCGCCAATAAAAAATACATCGATCTTAATCCTAAAATGGCGAAGATATTAGATGTATAAAGAATAACAGGGTCATTTGGTGCAATGGCAAAAATGGCAGGAATGGAGTCAATCGCAAATACCAAATCTGTTGTTTCAATGACAACCAAGACCAAAAACAACTTCGTAGCGAAACGTTTTTTGTGCCAAGAAACAAAGAATTTATCTCCGTAATAATGTTTCGAAATAGGAAATACTTTTCGTGCCATTCGTGCACCAAAACTTGTTGAGTAATCTTCTTTATCATCTTCGTCTTCAGAAGCGAACAAGGACTTTATTCCAGCGTAAATAAGAAAAATACCGAATAGTGTTAAAATAGCATTTGGACGGAAGAACTTGCCAGCATTCTCAGCTAAACTGCGATTTGCTTCTTGGTCCAAGCTAAAATTCCATGAGCCAATGCTGAATTCGGGTAAGTAGGTTAAATTAATTAATCCAATTCCCGAGAAGATGAAAATCGCCCGAAAGATAATGGCGCCGATAATTCCCCAGAACAATACCTTGTGTTGCAGTTTGCCTTCTAATTTGAAAAAGCGAAAAACGAGGATAAACACGAACATATTGTCCACCGACAATGCTTCTTCTATCCAATAAGCGGATTGATAATCTGCAAACTTTGCGAAACCTGACTGCCCATACACAACTAAACTGAATAACATGGAAACAGAAACCCAAATAAGCGTCCACTTCAAGGCTTCTTTATTTGTGATGACATGACTTCGTTTGTTGACTACTCCCAAATCGAGCAACATCATGAAGACAATGATAACAGCAAAAAGGATGATTAAAACAGGGTTATTGGTCATTTATTGAAGTATTAATTCTTGTGAGCAAAAATAGCAAAATGAAACGAGACCTTAAAGATGAAAGATGTAATCCGCTCATTAATTTGGAAAGAAGTGACAAAAAAAAGTCCCGACGTGCTGTCGGGACTTTATTCCTATTGAAAGGACGATTATTTCTTGTTCAGCAAGAATTCAACAGCTTCCGCTGCATTCACAAATCCACCTGTAATACACGTTTCTGTCATTTTTCCAGATTTTTTAGCACTTGGAATTTGAACTAACTTTTTGTATTTCACTGAAGTATTCATCAATAACTCACGAACTTGAGGCGCCGTTAACTCAGGGAAGTACCCACGAATTAATGCCGCAACACCAGCTGTAGCTGGACAAGCCATCGATGTTCCAGAAGCGTCCTCGTATTTTGCATCCGGAACGGTTGAATAAATATCCACACCTGGCGCGAAGAAATCAACTGATTTCGCACCGTAGTTAGAAAAATTAGCTAAAATGGTTTTTCCTTTTTTGGAAGAACTACTTGCACCTACATCAATCCAGTTGCTCGCCCATTTACCGTCGTTCATGATACGTGTAGGGTAAGAATCTTCTACATCTTTGTTTTTCGCATCGTTTCCTGCAGCGTGAACCAAAAGAACATCTTTGCTTTCTGCATAACGAATGGCAGCGTCAACCGCTTCTTTGTTCGGTGTATAATACTTCCCGAAAGACATATTGATTACCGTTGCGCCATTGTCTACAGCGTAATAAATTGCGTTCGCCACGTCTTTGTCACGTTCGTCACCATTTGGAACAGCGCGAACAACCATGATGCGTGCACAATTTGCAATTCCATCAATTCCAATTCCATTTCCACGAGTTGCAGCAATGATACCAGAAACGTGCGTTCCGTGCATGGCGTCTGGACCTTCGTAACGGTT
>CAIRMS010000191.1 GCA_903879765.1 uncultured Flavobacteriales bacterium | reverse complement strand
TTCGTTATAATAATATTCTATCGCAAGAGTTTTATGGAACAATTAACCCGACACAGTTTGACAGCGAGTGGGATGAAAACGGTGAAAGAAAACCTTTGCCGAAAGAATGAGAAAAACTACGCATTACAGCACCTACCCCAAAGGCGAGGTTTGCTTACGTGCTGCTTCACAGTCGTGTTCCAAAGGCAGTTTAGCGGTTAATGGAACATTAGTTTTTCAAATCAAGTTTTGTGGTAAAAGGCGCGCCCTTCGGGTAGCTGCAAAACGTTAGCAAATATTATACAATGAGTAAAAAATATATTCTTACCGTTTTTGCAACTGCTGTTTGCATGATTACAATGGCTCAAGATGATTTAAAACTCAAATTGGACTCTATTGCAAAGACTGGATTAGAGAAAGGAATACCAGGAATACAAGTTATAATTTCTGATAATAAAGGCTTCACCACTTACAATTATGGATATCATGAAATTGAAAGCACAACGAAAGTAAATGATTCTACAAATTGGCGTTATGGTAGCATTACTAAACTATTTACAGCTGTAATGATACTTCAATTAGAATCTGAAGGGAAATTATCAATTGATGATTTGGTATCTAAATACATAAATCTAAAGCAACACAATGACGCTGGCATAACTATAAAACACCTTTTAAACCATACATCTGGTTTATATAATTATACTTCTTCAAATCAATTAAAATGGGAGGACTCCTCGAATCAATGTCTCGAATATAGTCTAACAAATAAACTAAATTTTACACCCGGAAGTAAATATAATTATTGTAACACAGGGTATGTAATATTAGGTTTAATCATAGAAAAAATAACAGAAAAATCCTATCAACAGAATATTACTGAAAGAATATTTGACCCTTGTGGATTAGAAAGTATGATATATTGTAGTGATGAGAAAACTCCTTCCAATACTGCAAGGGGCTATAAAATGAAACGCAAAAAATACAACGATTTTACTGAGATTAATCATAGTTGGGCAAACTCAGCTGGTGCGGTTTTAGGAAACCTAAACGATTTGAATAAATTTGTCAATTGTTTGTTTAAAGGAAAACTAATTGATAGCATACAATTAAAAAAGATGATAAGCCCAACAATAATTTACCGAGATATGAATGCCGAAGGAATGGAATGGTTCTATCACGCAGTCGGACTTTGCTGGGATTTAAACCTTGACAAAACTGAAAAACCAATTTATGTTTCACATGGTGGTAACACGCAAGGGTATAATTGCGACATACATTACAACACTCATACAAACTTGACAATAATTATTGGAATGAATTTATTTCCAAGTGGAAAATATGAACCTGTTTTTAGCACTCAGAATAATTTCATAAATGCTATTCATGAACACTACTGTCCGATAAAAATACAAATTAATCATTTTGTAGTCTGAAAGCCTTGATTTTACTTGTGCTGTTGTCTCGATTTGAAAAGTAAGCCCCCTTTTTAAGAACTACTAAATTTGAGTTGAAGCTGAGCACTATATTCTACAAGCCAGTCTTTCTCTGGGTTTTCAAGAAATTTATTCAAATGAATGTAGTTGAACAAGTGGAGTCTACAGAAACTAGCGAGGTTAGAGAAAGCCCATTTGCGCTTGATTTTCTTCTGTATTACGGTCAGCAGAAGGTTAACGATGAGCGCACACCAGATCTGTATTTTGATGGCATTTTCATTGTCGCCAAGGAAAAACTTTAGCGGGAAGTTCTGTTTGAGCTGTTTGAACAGGAGTTCTATTTGCCATCGTTTCTTGTAAATCAATGCAATATGGCCCGCGTTCATACCGTGCAGGTTGGTAATAAACTCAAAGCAGCGCTTGTTTTCATCGTCCCAGTAAGCGACTTTTCTCAGTTCAATAGTTTTAAGATAAGTCCCGTTTTCTTTGACGTCAACACGTATAAGTTCATCTTTTAGTACACCATCATCGATGTACGAAGGGATGTCATTTTCTTTCACCGATTCATAGGATGCATTAGATTTTAAACGTGTGACGAAGAATATCCCACTCTCGTTGAACTCATCAAAAGTCTTGTAATCATTGTATCCTTTATCAAACACAGCGATTCTACCTTTCTCTAGTTCAACATGCTTCAAAAATTGTTTGTCGTGCGTTGTAGCCGCGGAAAACCATATGAGTTTCGGTACACGATCCTGTAAATTGATTTGTGTATGCACTTTAATACCGCCTTTTCGCTTGCCGGTGTTTGACTTCCTTCCAACACAACTCAAAATGTCTTTAAACAGCGATATGGTGCTAGAATCAATGATTTCTAAGCGGTTTTCCCAAGCATACGTCTGTCGGCTGTCCGAGATAATTGAGTGGTATTCTTTGAGCAATGAATAATACACATCCTGGAACACCAAATGGCTTCTGCGTTTATTTGCATCACTCAATGTGCTTCTGTATGGAATATGCTTTAACTGAAAATGATTCACTTTCCCTTTTAAACCTAGCATGGAAGCAGCCACTTCACGCAACGAGGTACAGTTGGCAAACGTTGAAAATAACATACTAATCAGGTGATCGGAGGTGTCAAACTTCTTCACATAGTAATCCGACATGTGTTTTTTGCTAATCGTTCTGATTTTGTTCAAATCAATTAAAGAAATCAGCTGTCCGAAAACGGACTGTCCAAAAAAGTAGCTACTTTTATTCATGTAATTTAGTTCGGGAAAACCAAATTACATTAAAGCGGGAAATCCTTTGCGGGAAATCCCGCTTTTTTAAAAAGTTTTATCGGACACTAGTGATTCATGAATATTATAAACTGGAAAAATAACGTTTGCTAACAGCGGTTTGGCAATATGGCGGCTGAATTACTGAATTCAAGTTCAGTTTTCCAATGGAACATTTGTGGTGGCAAACAGTTTTGTGCTCCGAAATCGCCAACTTCTTGTAGCTGCAAAACGTTAACGGTCATTTTATGAAAGGACAATATAAATACACACTAACTCTATTTTTTACACTTCTTCTTTGTTCCGCAAAGACAGACGAAAAAATATTTGACGAATATCAAGGCGGACGATTTGGTTATTCAGGCATGAATCTTAAACTTTACAGCGACTCCACATATTATTACTCAGAGTGGAACCATACAGGACGGTCAATAAAAGACAGTGGGAAATGGGGAAAGACTAATCAACATTTTTACCTAAATTCAGAGAGAAAGACAAGATGGACTGATAGAAATGGGAAGTCTGACAAGATTTATCGTTTTAAAATGCAGAAATTTACCATCCTTGGCGACACTCTAAAACTTATTCCAAAGAAACATAAGGACAAT
>CAIRMS010000190.1 GCA_903879765.1 uncultured Flavobacteriales bacterium | reverse complement strand
GTTTCCCTTGTTACGACGTGTAAACCAAGATTTTTTGAAATGTCTACGAAATAGACATACACAAGAGAGCCTAAGATCGAAAATAAAAATACAGTTAGAATTAGCAGGTAATTATTGGTTAATAAAGATCTGCATTCATCTATTTTTCCTTCTGAATGCTTAATTACAAATCGGTTGATTGTTACGCTGTTTAAGCCAATATCAGACATTGCAAAAAAAGAAGAAATGGCTGTAAGAATTATCCAATCACTATAGGTGTTTATATCCCAGAATATTAAAAAAAGCGGAATTAAAGCAATCTGTGTAAAAAGCTGCACGCCAATCCCAAAGAAATTGGCGAGTAGATTTTTTTTAACTGCAGATAATTTGAAAATCATGATTTATTCTTTCGGATTTTCACGTATTGTTTAAAATCCCCACCCAATAATGATTCAACTATTAGATCGGAATGTACTTGTTGTCTTTCTTTCAAAAAAGTAGCGGGATTCCCACTAACTATAGTCATCTCATCTACATTCTTCACAACAACTGATCCACCGCCGCAAACGGAACCTCTTCCAACGATTCTACACGATGGCATTATAAATACCCGAGTAGCTATCCAAGCATAATCTTCAATTTCTATTCCATATGCTTTAAACTCCCAATCAGGTGAATCAATATTATGACTACATGTAAGTATTTCAACATCAGAACCTATAATTACGTGATTGCCGATTTTTATCGGTGCACGCAAGTCTAACAAATGAGCTTGAATTGACGAATGATTTCCAATGATTAGATTCTTGTTTGCTTTACGAGCCAAACTCATTGTTATCACCGAGCTATCGCCAATTTGTGCACCTCTCCTACGTGCAACGTAGCGAACATAACTTAAATAAATATGTTTTTTAAGACGCGGAATTAAACCAAGACAATACCTTGTTGTGGAACGATCTATAATCTGTTTTTCGTAAAGTGTTCTTTTCATTTCGCCATAAACTGTGAATTTCTATTCTTACAATTTAACTTTCTTCACCTTATCCACATTTTTTAAAAACCACTGATAAGTCTGATAAATCCCTTCTTCCAAGTTAATTTTTGCATCCCATCCTGCATTTGACATTTTACTGACATCCATCAATTTACGGGGTGTTCCATCGGGTTTTGTCTCGTCCCATTGAATATCACCCGTATGTCCGACAATGCGCTGTATCAACATGGCCAATTCTTTAATGCTAAGGTCATTTCCGGTACCTACATTGTATAAATTTTCTGATAATTGATTCTCGAGTGTAAAACAAACAGCTTCTGCAAGATCCTCTACGTGCAAAAATTCACGCATTGGGGTTCCACTCCCCCACAATTGAACTGGAATATTTTGATTCAATTTTGCTTCATGAAATTTCCGAATCATTGCTGGTAAAACATGTGAACTTTTTAAATCAAAATTATCATTCGCCCCATATAAATTAGTTGGCATTAGACTTACGAAATCTTTGTTATATTGTTTTCGAATGGCTTCACAGGCCTTCACACCTGCAATTTTAGCAATTGCATACCATTCGTTTGTTGGTTCAAGTGATGAAGTTAAAAGATATTCTTCTTTCAAAGGTTGCGGAGCAAGTCTTGGATAAATACATGAACTACCTAAGAAAATGAATTTTTCAATGTTATAGCGAAGGGCTGAATCCAATAAATTATTTTGAATCTGTAAGTTCTCCATTAGAAATTGATATGGAAAATCATTATTGGCAAGTATTCCTCCAACCTTTGCTGCGGCATCTATAACGATACTGGGATTTTCTTCCAAAAAGAAAGAGTTTACATCATTCTGATTGCGAAGATCTAGTTCAGAAGAGCAACGCCCGATGAGATTCGTGTAGCCATTTTTTTCTAAATTCCTCCATATTGCTGAACCAACCATTCCACGATGACCAGCAATATATATTTTGGTGTTTTTAGTCATTTTTGTATTATTCAAAATAATTCAACGTTTTGTAGCCACCATCTTGTAAATATTGTTCCTTTTGCATCAACTTAATATCGCTCTGCATCATGTCTTTGACTAAGTCCGATAAGTCGTAATTACATTCCCACCCTAACTTAGTCCTTGCCTTTGAAGCATCACCAATAAGCAAATCTACTTCCGTTGGTCGAAAATATTTAGGGTCAACAGACAATATTTGTTTCCCGATTTCTATTTGAAATTCTGGGTTGTTACATGCTACTACTGTTGCGACTTCGTCAACTCCCTCACCAGAAAATGCTATTTCAATACCTGCTTCTTGAAATGCCATTCTCACAAATTCTCTTACAGGTGTCGTTTTCCCTGTTGCAATAACCCAATCTTCTGCTTCATCTGCTTGTAAGATCATCCACATCATTCTTACATAATCTTTCGCATGACCCCAATCTCGCTGTGCATCAAGATTACCTAAATAAAGCTTGTCTTGTAAGCCTAAAGCAATACGAGCTGCAGCCCTAGTAATTTTTCGAGTTACAAATGTTTCTCCCCGCAATGGAGACTCGTGATTGAATAATATGCCATTGCATGCAAACATACCATATGCTTCACGGTAATTAACCGTAATCCAAAACGCATACATCTTGGCTACTGCATAGGGAGAGCGAGGGTAAAAAGGTGTCATTTCACTTTGCGGTACCTCTTGGACTTTCCCATACAACTCGGAAGTTGATGCTTGATAAATACGCGTTTTCTTTTCTAAGCCTAAAAGGCGAACAGCATCTAGAATTCTTAAGGTTCCCAATCCATCAGCATTCCCAGTATACTCTGGTATTTCGAAAGACACAGCTACGTGACTCATAGCCGCTAAATTGTATATTTCATCAGGTTGAATCTCCTGAATTAACCGAATTAGATTCGTACTATCGGTCATATCACCGAAATGCAAAATAAAATTTCGATGCTCAACATGTTGGTCTTGATAAAGATGATCAACTCTATCCGTATTAAATAATGAAGATCTTCTTTTTAAACCATGTACTATATATCCTTTTTTTAAAAGGAATTCACTTAAATATGCACCATCTTGCCCTGTTACACCTGTAATTAATGCTACTTTCATTATGTACCAATTTTATTCATTAAGATTCATACTTCATTAAAATTTGGATTAGCTCTTTTTTAGAATTTAATTCAATGAATTAAGCTACTTTAAACACAGCTTCGCACCTGCTAGTCACATAGACTAAACGCACGATTGAAACAAAAAGCTCAGAGATATGCTCTGGCTATATTCGTTTCACATAGCTTTTCGGTACGTTTACCGAAAAGCCAATACCCATAGATTTGATTTCAATAATCAAACGTATGTTATTTTGCATTTGCATGGCGTAAGCTTGCATGCCCTGGAATGGGCCATGTATCACTTCTACCAAATCTCCTGCTTGAATTGTTACTTGTTCTAATTCATCCAAATGCACTTCTTGTAATAAAATGCGCATGTTTTGAATTTCTTGACCACGGACGATCGCTGGCTTTCCGTTGAATTGAAGCAAGCCACTTACCCCTGGAATTGAATAGATGTTTGTTCGGTTGACTGAAGTTGATTTAACAAAAACAACGGATGAAATTAAGGGCTTCTCAACCTTCTTTTTACGATCACTCCATTGACGAACAACCGTGTATAACGGCAGGTAATTTACTACCCCTTGTGCTGTCAATCGTTCAGCAACTTTCTTTTCACACAGATGCTTCGTGTAAACAACATGCCATTGATCGTCAAACTCCATTTTTTGGATTTGAGGCGAGTTAGCGGTCATGGTATTAGTACTCAACATTTACTTGTAAAAGTGCAAATATACGCCTTTTACCTTATTTTATCTTATTTTAATGAGATGGTGAAACATGCGTCAAACTGACATTGTGATTTAATGATTTACTTGTGAAATCAAATAAACATTGCCCGAAAGAAGACCCTTCAATTTCATCAATTCAGAGAGTTTATGATCTGTTTATACTAATTTAACGATATGATATCACTTAATTAATCATCTGATTTAAAAACTCGAAATACGTAGTGTTTTCTCCTTGTTAACCCTAATATTTTAAAATTTTTGCAGCATTCTTTTCACTTCATTTTCTTTGTTTCATTTACAGAATTCAAACTTTCGCTTAATTTGTGGATCAAAAAACCTATTTTTGCGGTTAAACGGATTATATGAAACAATTTATTTTTGCAATCGCAATCTTGGTGTCGTTTATTGGCACCGCACAAGACTATAATAAATGGTCTGTTGGATTTAATTTAGGTGGGCATGATGGCTTACACAACACGAATCATACAACACGAATTTTTCAATTCACTCACTACGAATTAAATGCGCGTCGCATGTACAATAATCGCATTGGATTAAAATACGACATGGGATTTGATCATTTCAACTTTAAAGACGGACATCCCGCAACAAATGCTTTGCGTTTTTCAATTCAACCGACGATTAATTTAACAGACATGCTTCACATGAATGATTTCAGTTCTCGTTGGGGGATGATGTTGCATTTTGGTGGTGGATATGCTGCGATGTGGAATAAAACGTTGGCTACTGGTCCGAAAGAATTGTTTAAAGCGGGTGATGGCTCTGTTGACGAAATGTTACAAGGTATTATTGGCTTGACACCTCAATTTAAAGTAAATGACCGTCTAAGTATTAACGGTGACATTTCTTTCATGGGAAATATTCGTCAAAATAAAGGATTTGATTTTGAATCGTCATCAATTCAAGGTGGTGGTTTTTCTGGATACTACGCGACTGCAACTGTTGGATTTAGCTATTATTTAGGTAAAGCAAAAACGCATGCTGATTGGACATACACTCCACGTTTGAACCAATCAGATTTAGATCGCATTGCTAATTTGGAAAAACAAGCGAAAGAAGCGGAACAAAAATTAGGTGATGATGATAAAGATGGTGTCATCAATGCTGTTGATCAAGAAGCAAACACGCCGGAAGGAAGCGCGGTTGACGTAACAGGTAAAACAATCGTTCCTACTCCAGCTCCTGATTTGAACTCAATAGATACAGACGGTGATGGATTTGTAGACGGTAAAGATGAATGTCCAACAGTGAAAGGTACACATAATGGTTGTCCTGAAGAACATTCTCCAGAGAAAGATGCTAAAACATTAAATGACTCAGGAATTAATGACATTATGTTCGTGAAAGGATCTTTCTACCTTAATCCAACTTACAATGTAATTCTAGACAAGGTTGTTTCGTACATGGCGGCGAATCCTTCTCAAAAAATCGCTGTTAGCGGTCATGCAGATAGCGAAGGTGGTGACGCAGTAAATAACAAGCTTTCCGAAGCGCGTGTAAACAATGTAGTTGACTACTTAGTGAAGAAAGGTGCTGACAAAAATCGCTTGGTAATTTCTTACAAAGGAAAAAAAGAAACGAAATACGCTGGAAACACATTGGAAATTGATGCGGCTAATCGCCGTGTTCAATTTGCGATTGTTCGTTGATCCAACATTAAAAAAGTGAAAGGCGGTCAATTGATCGCCTTTTTTATGATTAAAAAAGAGAAGTTTCGATGAAAAAAATTCAAATGGTGGACTTGGTTTCTCAATATGAGAAGATAAAACCTTCCATAGATATGGCCATACAAGATGTGATCCAACATGCTCACTTTATTAACGGACCAGCAGTCGGACGTTTTCAGGCGGATCTTCAAACATACTTAGGTGTAAAACATGTGATTCCTTGTGCGAATGGGACGGATGCTTTACAAATTGCCATGATGGCTTTGGGGTTGAAACCAGGTGATGAAGTCATTACACCGAGTTTCACCTATATTGCTACAACGGAGGTAATCGCCCTTTTAGGCCTTACACCAGTTTTTGTTGAAGTGGACCCAAGAACATTTTGCATTGATTCAGTGGCAATCGAAGCAGCGATTACACCAAAAACGAAAGCAATTGTACCTGTTCACCTTTACGGACAAGCGGCCAATATGAATGCCGTAATGGAAATAGCGGAGAAGCATCAACTGTTTGTCATCGAAGATAACGCACAAGCTATCGGATCAGATTACCATTTATCCAACGGGAAAAAAGTAAAAACAGGAACCATAGGAGATATTGGTTGCACCTCTTTTTTTCCTTCCAAAAATCTTGGATGCTATGGTGATGGTGGAGCCATCTGTACAAACAACGATGATCTTTCACGCAAAATCAAAATGATTGCAAATCACGGACAGCAGCAAAAATATGTTCATGAAGTTGTCGGTTGCAATTCACGTCTTGACACCATACAAGCGGCTGTATTAGAAGTGAAATTACGCCAATTAGATAATTACGTAGATGCACGTCGCGAAGTTGCTGCTCGCTACGACGAAGCATTTGCTGGTATTTCAGGTGTTCAAATCCCATTCCGAGCGGATGATTCCAAACACGTATTTCACCAATACACATTGGTTTTAGAAAATGCGAATCGAAATGCCTTACAAGAACATCTTTCCGAAAACGACATTCCAAGTATGATTTATTACCCGATTCCAGCTCACAAACAAAAAATGTTCGCTGCCTTCGGAAGTCATTCTACTGATCTTCCAACAACGGATTGGTTGACCGAACGAGTGATTTCTTTGCCTATTCATACCGAAATGGATGAAGAACAACAGGAATTTATTATTGACACGGTGAAGATGTTTTTTGCAAATAACAGTTAAATTTAACCGTAGGTGAAAGGGCATGCCCTTTCACCACAAATAACCATTGTAGAAATCCAATTTGACACAAAACAACCATTGAACAAAATCCATTTCACCACAAATAACCATTGTAAAAATCCAATTTGACACAAATAACCATTAAACAAAATTAAATTTGCCACAAAAAAATCATTGAACAAAAAATAATTCACCACAAAACAACCATTGAACAAAATACAATTCACCACAAAATAAACATTGATACATCCTTAGGCCTCTGGGCATGTCCAGGGGCCACAATTAAATTGATAAAAAAAATGACAAACATAGCAGTAGTCGGGACCGGATATGTCGGATTAGTCACCGGAACCTGTTTTGCGGAAACAGGTAACAACGTCATTTGCATCGACATCGATGCGAACAAAGTGGCGAAAATGCAGAACGGAGAGATTCCAATTTATGAACCAGAGTTAGATGTGCTTTTTGAACGTAACATTAAGGCTGGACGTCTCACATTCACAACTGATTTAGCATCGGGAATCAAGGATGCGGAAATTATTTTCCTTGCTTTGCCGACGCCTCCGGGTGAAGATGGATCTGCAGATTTATCTTATATTCTAGGTGTAGCGAAGGAACTTGGTGTTATTATGACTGACTATAAAGTTATCGTAGATAAAAGTACGGTTCCGGTCGGCACAGCTGAAAAAGTGACGAATGTTATTATGGAAGGTGCAAAAGTTGAATTCGCTGTGGTGTCCAATCCAGAATTTTTACGTGAGGGATTTGCTGTCAGTGACTTTATGAAACCAGATCGCGTAGTGATTGGAACATCAGATGAGCGTGCAAGAAAGATTATGGAAAGCTTGTACAAGCCATTTGTTCGTCAGGGAAATCCAATCTATTTCATGGATGAGAAATCAGCCGAGTTAACCAAGTACGCAGCAAATGCATTTTTAGCGACAAAAATCACCTTCATGAATGAAATTGCCAATTTCTGTGAATTGGTAGGTGCAGACGTTGACAAAGTTCGTATTGGTATTGGATCCGACAACCGAATTGGAAAACGTTTTTTGTTCCCCGGAATTGGCTATGGAGGATCTTGTTTCCCAAAAGATGTTCAAGCATTGGCTAAATCAGGGATTGAAAATAATTACGACTTTAAAATTTTAAATGCCGTAATGGAGGTCAATCAAAACCAAAAAACAAAATTATTTCCAAAAATGAAGAACTTCTTCCGAGGTGACCTTTCTGGAAAACACATTGCCATTTGGGGCTTGGCCTTTAAACCGGATACGGATGACATCCGCGAAGCTCCGGCTTTGTATATGATTGAAGAATTACTTCAGGTAGGTGCAACTGTTAGTGCCTATGATCCAGAAGCGATGCCAAATGTTCAGCGTATTTTGGGAGATCAAATCACGTTTGCAACGGATGAATACAACGTATTAAATCAAGCAGATGCCTTATTGATTTGCACGGAATGGAGTGTATTCCGAAATCCAAATTTTTCTGAAATGAGAAATCGCATGAAAGATGCGGTTATCTTTGATGGAAGAAACTTATATGAAACGGACGAAATGAACGAAAAAGGATTCTATTATTCGAGCATTGGTCGCAACCTCGTTAAAAAATGAAACGTGTTCTCATCACCGGTGCAGCCGGATTTTTAGGATCCCATTTGTGTGATCGCTTCATCAAAGATGGTTACCATGTTATCGCAATGGACAACCTCATCACCGGACGTCTAAAAAACATTGAACATTTGTTTCCTTTGGAACAATTTGAATTTTACAACCACGATGTTTCTAAGTTTATTCATGTACCTGGTGAACTTGATTACATTCTACATTTTGCATCACCTGCAAGTCCGATAGATTATTTAAAAATCCCTATTCAAACATTGAAGGTAGGATCTTTGGGGATTCACAATTGCCTTGGTCTGGCAAAAGCAAAAGGAGCACGATTAATCATAGCATCAACATCAGAGGTTTATGGAGATCCAACCGTTCATCCTCAAACAGAGGATTATTGGGGGAATGTAAATCCCGTTGGTCCACGTGGTGTTTATGATGAAGCAAAACGCTTCCAAGAAGCAATCACGATGGCCTACCACAATTTTCACGGTGTGGAAACGCGTATTGTACGCATCTTCAATACCTATGGTCCTCGTATGCGACTGAATGATGGACGTGTGTTGCCAGCATTTATTGGACAAGCACTTCGTGGAGAAGATTTGACCATTTTCGGTGATGGATCTCAAACACGTTCATTTTGCTACGTCGATGACTTAGTTGAAGGAATTGTTCGTTTACTGATGAGTGACTATCCGTATCCCGTGAATGTTGGGAATCCTTCCGAAATTACGATTTCGCAATTCGCTGAAGAAATTATTTCCTTAACTGGAACAACGCAAAAAGTCATTTACAAGGATTTACCTGTAGATGACCCGAAACAGCGTCAACCGGATATTACAAAAGCGCGCGAAATCCTTCATTGGGAGCCAAAAATAAACCGCAGTGAGGGACTGAAACGCACGTATGCCTATTTCCAAAGTTTGAGTAAAGAAGAGTTAATGGAAACGGACCATAATAATTTTGATAAATACATTTCGAAGTAAATGAAATATTTCGCTCACGAAACAGCAGTCATAGATGAAGGATGTCAGATTGGTGATGGAACCAAAATCTGGCATTTTTCTCATATCATGCCCAATTGTATCATCGGGAATTCATGTAATATTGGACAAAATGTTGTCGTTTCACAGGAAGTTATTCTTGGTAACAACGTCAAAATACAAAACAACGTTTCCATCTATACTGGTGTCATTTGCGAGGATGATGTATTCTTAGGGCCATCTATGGTTTTTACGAATGTGATGAATCCACGCAGTGCAGTCATTCGCCGCGATAGTTATTTGCAAACAATTGTCAAAAAAGGAGCTAGTATTGGTGCCAATGCGACAATCGTTTGCGGTCACGACATTGGTCGTTACGCGTTCATTGGTGCAGGTGCTGTGGTTACCAAACATGTGCCAGATTATGCGCTTGTTGTGGGGAATCCAGCACGTCAAATTGGATGGATGTCCGAATATGGTCACCGGTTAAATTTTGATGAGAACAATTTAGCAGAGTGCCCAGAAAGTGGTCAAAAGTATCGTTTGACAGAATCAGGGCATGCCCTTATTGTGCAAAGAGATAATGAATGATAAATTAATAAATTAAATCGTTTAGCGCATGCCCTGATTGTGCAAAGAGATAATGAATGATAAATTAATAAATTAAATCGTTTAGCGCATGCCCTGATCGTGCAAAGAGATAATGAATGATAAATTAATAAATTGAATCGTTTAGCGCATGCCCTGATCGTGCAAAGAGATAATGAATGATAAATTAATAAATTGAATCGTTTAGGGCATGCCCTGATCGTGCAAAGAGATAATGAATGATGAATTGATAAATTAAATCGTTTAGCGCATGCCCCGATCGTGCAAAGAGATAATGAATGATAAATTGAATCGTTCAGGGAATGCCCTAACGTTCAATTGTTAACGAAGCCAAAAGGCATGCCTTTTGGCGCGTTGCAGATGAATAATAGAAAACCAAAGGTTTTCCCACATTAAAAATTAAATATGTCAAAAATTAAATTTGCCGTTATCGGCGCCGGACACATTGGAAAACGTCATGCGGAAATGATTCGACGTGATGCCGAAGGGGAATTAGTTGCAATGGTTGATGTGCGCGGTAAAGATGAATGTCAAGCACAAGATTTCGATGTTCCTTTCTATTCAACGATGGAAGAATTGTTTGCGAGCGGATTAGCATTTGACGTAGTCAATGTTTGCACGCCCAACGGCTTACATGCGGATCAAGCGTTATTAGCTTTGGAACATAAAAAACATGTGGTTTGTGAAAAACCAATGGGTTTGTCCAAAGAAAGTTGCGAGCGTATCATATACAAATCGTTACAAGTTTCTAAGCAAGTGTTTTGCGTCATGCAGAATCGCTATTCACCACCATCCGTATGGATAAAAGACCTTGTCGACAGAAATATTCTAGGAGATATTTACATGGTTCAATTAAACTGTTATTGGAACCGAGATGAACGCTACTACAAAGCCGGTGGATGGAAAGGAACGGAGGATTTAGATGGTGGAACTTTGTTCACACAGTTCAGTCACTTTATCGATATCATGTACTGGTTGTTTGGCGATATTGATAATATCCAAGGGAAATTCGCTGATTTCAATCATAAAGATTACACTGACTTTGAAGATTCTGGTTTCGTGAGTTTTGACTTTGTAAATGGTGGGATGGGTTCATTGAATTACTCTACATCGGTTGCCAATCAAAATTTAGAATCATCCATGACAATCATTGGAAAAAATGGTTCGGTAAAAATTGGCGGCCAATATATGAACGAAGTTGAGGTTTGTAACATTACGAATTATGAAATGCCAGAGTTAGCGCCAACGAATCCAGGTAACGACTATGGTCCGTACAAAGGATCTGCAGCCAACCATAATTACGTCATTACGAATGTTATCGATTCCTTAAAAGGACGAACGTCACCAACGACTAATGCATTAGAAGGAATGAAGGTGGTTGAAATTATTGAGAGAATTTATAAGGTGAGGGATGTTAATGGGTTAATGGGTTAATGTGCTAATTACCTAATGTGCTAATGTGCTAATTGCATAATGTGCTAATTGATTAATGTGTTTCCGTTGAGGCGGATTGAATACAAAAGATGAAATACATGATTTACGAGAATTTAATAAAGAAAGAAGCTAAACTCGCATTGGTCGGATTGGGTTATGTTGGATTGCCGATTGCGTTGGAATTTGCTAAACGTGTGAAAGTGGTTGGATTTGACATCAATCAATCTCGTGTAGATATGATGCGTCGTGGAGAAGATCCAAGTCGTGAATTGGAAGCTTCGGATTTTGAGAATCGTGACATTATGTTTACGGCAGATATCAACGAATTAGCCGATGTAAATTTCTTCATTGTCGCTGTTCCAACACCTATTGATGAAACGAACCTTCCAGACTTAAAACCATTGCAAGGAGCAAGTCGTACAGTGGGGAAAGTATTAAAAAAAGGAGATTACGTAGTATTTGAATCTACTGTTTATCCTGGTTGTACGGAAGAGGACTGTATTCCAATTTTAGAAGCAGAATCTGGTCTAAAGTTCCCGGAGGATTTCAAAGTTGGTTATTCACCCGAACGCATCAATCCAGGAGACAAGGAACATACCTTGCAAAATGTGATTAAAATCGTTTCTGGTTGCGACGAGGAATCTTTGGATCAAATTGCGAAAACTTATGAATTAGTCGTTGCAGCTGGTGTACATCGTGCGACGAGTATCAAAGTAGCTGAAGCAGCGAAAATTGTCGAAAATACACAACGTGATGTGAACATATCTTTGGTGAACGAACTTTCAATCATCTTTAATAAAATGGGTATCAACACTTTTGATGTACTTGAAGCAGCTGGAACAAAATGGAATTTCTTGAAATTTTACCCCGGTTTAGTTGGAGGACATTGTATTGGTGTCGATCCATATTATTTGGTGCATAAAGCCATGCAACTCGGTTACCATTCCAAAGTCATTAATTCCGGAAGATATGTGAATGATTCTATGGGCTTTTACATCGGTAAACAAACAGCTAAAAAGATCATCGCCCAAGGGAAAATGATTCAAGAATCACACGTTTTGGTGATGGGTGCCACATTTAAAGAAAATGTCAGTGACATCCGTAATTCCAAAGTAATTGATGTAGTAAATGAATTGAAATCTTTCCAAATTAACGTTGACATCATCGATCCACACGCAGATTCTTCTGAAATGGAGCATGAATATGGCGTTGGCTTAGTTACGGACGTACGAAAAGATTACGACGCAATTATTTTAGCCGTGAATCACCGTGAATATTGTCAATTCGATGAGGTCTATTTCAAAGGATTAATGAAAGATGGAAAGGGTGTATTTGTTGATGTCAAAGGAATTTACCGCGGAAAAATAAATGAATTAACGTATTGGTCCCTGTAAAAATTATTCAAATGAAAAAAACGATCATCATCACCGGCGGTGCAGGATTCATTGGTTCACACGTTGTTCGACGTTTTTTGACAAATTACCCGAATTACCTGATCGTGAACGTGGATAAATTGACCTATGCTGGGAATTTAGAAAACCTTAAAGATGTAGCAAATCATCCCAATTATCGTTTCGAACGTGCGGATATTGTAGATGCAGATGCGATTCGTGCCATTTTTCAGAAATATGATGTAACAGATGTCATTCACCTTGCAGCGGAATCTCATGTTGATCGTTCGATTGAAGGACCTATGGACTTCGTCATGACGAACGTTGTAGGGACAGTCAATCTACTTCAAGCAGCAAAAGACGCTTGGAAAGATCATACAGGAAATGTCTTTCACCATGTATCCACGGATGAAGTCTATGGAAGTTTAGGTGATGAAGGCCTTTTCACGGAACACACACCTTACGATCCAAGAAGTCCATATTCAGCATCGAAAGCATCTTCGGATCATTTTGTGATGGCATTTTACCACACGTATGGACTACCTATCAAAATGTCGAATTGTTCCAATAATTACGGAAGTCATCACTTTCCAGAAAAGTTGATTCCTTTAATGATTCATAACATTCAGCATAAAAAACCACTTCCTGTTTATGGCTTAGGGGATAACATCCGTGATTGGTTGTGGGTGGAAGACCATGCGAGCGCAATTGACACCATTTTCCATACAGGAAGAATCGGTGAATCATACAATGTTGGTGGGCTTAACGAATGGACAAACATCGAATTGGTGCGTTTTTTATGTCAGCTAATGGATGAAAAATTAGGAAGAAGCAAAGGAGAATCTGAAGGATTGATTACCTACGTAACGGATCGTGCAGGTCATGATAAGCGCTATGCCATCGATGCTTCGAAACTTGAAGAAGAACTCGGCTGGACTCCATCCATTACCTTTGAAGAAGGGCTTTCCAAAACAGTTGATTGGTACCTTGAAAATCAGGATTGGGTGGAAAAAGTGACGAGTGGTACGTATCAGGATTACTATGAGATGATGTATAATAAGCGTTAATGTGCTAATTTTCTAATGTGCTAATGTGCTAATTATTATGAGCTTTTTAAAGAGTATTTTCAGTTCAAAATCTAAAACCACATTTGATTTAAGTCAATTTGAAGTTGACATGCATAGCCATTTAATTCCTGGTATTGACGACGGTTCTCCCTCTATGGATCATACCATTGCGATGTTAGCGAAATTTGAACAATTGGGCTATCGAAAAGTAGTAACAACACCGCATATATTAAACGATGTTCATCCAAATACACCAGAAACAATACTTGGTGGACTAGCGGATGTCCGTGCGGAAATCGAACGATTAGGGATGAAAATTGAGATTGACGCTGCCGCCGAATATTACTGTGACGAATCCTTCCTTCCAATAATAGAACGCAACGAAATTTTAAGTTTTGGCAATAACTATGTACTTATGGAATTTGGATTCTTGAGTCCATCACAGTACGAAGCACAAGCACTCTTTAATTTACAAGTTGCGGGTTATGTTCCCGTCATCGCTCATTACGAACGCTATCCATATTATTTTTGGGATTTCAAAAAAGTAGATGAATTACGTGAACGAAATATTCAAATTCAGGTCAATTTAAATTCCTTAACAGGACATTATGGACCAGGTGTGAAAAAAATGGCAGAACAATTGATTAAAAACAAACAAGTCGATTTTCTTGGAACGGATTGTCACCGTATTGAGCACTTAACCATGCTGGAAAGTAATTTAAGCGCCCCCATTTTCAATTATATCGAAGGATTGACCCTAAAAAACAACTTATTGTGACGATTCATTTCCTACGTCACGCAAAAACAAATCAACTTAGTCCGAGCGGTCGCGACTACGATCGTGAATTGCTTCCTCGTGGATATGAACAATTAAAAGAATTTCGTGAATATGTAAGTTTGAAATTACTTCACATCGAACACATTTATTGCTCCTCCGCGATGAGAACGCGTCAAACCCTCAATGAAATTACTGATCTTTTTCCCAAAGCAAGCATATCTTTTCATGAAGATCTGTACCTGGCTTCTTGGTCTGAATTACTTCAATTTATCACTCAAAAAAACGAAAAACAAACGCTTTTAGTCATTGGACATAACGAAGGACTTTCTGATCTTGTTTCTTACTTGAATAACACCGACATTCACTTAAAAACCTGTGGATACATCCAACTTTCTTTTCCTTTTGAGCATTCTGGTTACATTTCCGCTGGAACGGGTAGTATCATTGAAACGTTTCGAGTTGTTTAATGTGCGAGTGATTTAATGTGCTAATGTGCGAGTGAATCAATGTGCTAATGGGTTAGTGATTTAATGTGCTTGTTTCTGGAAGCCGCAGCGGGAATCCATTAGCAAATTGAGCACTTAGCAAATTAGTCCATTGGCACATTGGTCCATTGGCACATTAGCAAATTAGCAAATTAGCACATTCAAAAGTATATTTGTCAAATGCAAGAACTCCATAATTCATTATCACAGCGCTTCGGATCGAATCAGGTTCAAATAATGGAACGAAATAATGATGCTTTTTTCTTGATTCACATACCCGGACCGAAAGAACTTAGAATTTTAATGACGACGGGATTGTCTGACCACCGCATGAATGTTCATGAAAAACACACAGGAGAGGAATGGAAAGAACTGTATTTCTTGATACCGAGTTACTGGGACTTAAGCGACGAACAAGATTCCAACATGAATTGGGTCTTTGATTGGTTAAGTAAACTAAAAAACTACATCATTTCTCATGACACCTGGCTTGGACACGGACACACGCTACAAACAGGAAAGGAAATGAATCCGATTTCTCCAAACATGAAACAGAATCACTTTATTTTGTCCGAACCCATTGAATTAACAGTGGAATTAGCTCCTATTCAATTGAAAGATAAATCCATCGGGTTTTTAGCCTTGATTCCAATCTTTGCCGATGAAATGGACTACAAACAAGGAAAAGGAACCGCGAAACTTTTCTCGAAATTCGCACTGCAAAACATTACGGAAAAATTGGATAATTTTCGATCAACGGCACTAAAAACTCGTTGGAATTTCTTTGCCAAATGAATCAAAAATCGCTACAAGCACACATTGCACTATTGTTGGTGAACGTTCTTTACGGTGCAAGTCACGTTCTAGCTAAAGGTGTCATGCCCAATTACCTTACTCCCACGGTTTTCATTCTCTTTCGTGTTGTAGGTGCTACAGCTCTATTTTGGCTTCTGCTCAGCTTAACGAAAAGATCAAAAATTGAACGCAAAGATTTTCCATTAATCGCCTTATGTGGACTCTTTGGCGTAGCGATAAATCAACTATTTTTCTTTCACGGATTAAATCTTTCTTCAGCATTCAATTCCGG
>CAIRMS010000189.1 GCA_903879765.1 uncultured Flavobacteriales bacterium | reverse complement strand
GATGACAGTTCATCAAAGTTCACAGGTGTAACCTCTACATGCAAGTCAATACGGTCCAATAATGGACCCGAAATACGATTCAAGTATTTCTGCACAACTCCCGGTCCGCATACACAGGTTTTCTCAGGATGATTAAAGAATCCACACGGGCATGGATTCATGGCGGCAACGAGCATGAATCCCGCTGGATAATCAATGGAAAAGCGCGCTCTTGAAATATTTACAACGCGATCTTCTAGCGGTTGACGCATGACTTCAAGCACATCTCGTTTGTATTCAGGAAGTTCATCTAGAAAAAGCACGCCGTTGTGCGCCAAAGAAATTTCACCGGGTTGTGGATAGGATCCCCCGCCAATTAAACCGATGTCAGAAATTGTATGATGCGGTTTTCGAAACGGACGCTGGGTAATAAGTCCGACTGGATTTTTGATCTTACCGGCAACGCTGTGAATCTTTGTTGTTTCCAGTGCCTCCTCAATCGTCATCTGTGGGAGAATGGTGGACAAGCGTTTTGCCAACATGGATTTTCCGGCGCCAGGTGGACCGATTAGGATTACGTTGTGTGAACCAGCTGCCGCAATTTCAAAAGCGCGTTTGATGTTCATTTGTCCCTTGACATCGCGAAAGTCGTCGTCAAAAACATCTGTGTTTTGTTGGAAAGAGGCGGAGACATCTACAATGGTTGGTTCTAGGGCCGATTCATCGTTCATAAAGTCAATGACTTCGCGGATATTCTCTACACCATATACCTTTATATCTTGAACGACGGCCGCTTCTTGTGCATTGATCTTCGGGACAATGATTCCTTTAAATCCTTCTTTTTTTGCTTGAAGGGCAATGGGTAATATTCCTTTGGTAGCTTGAACGGAACCGTCGAGCGACAATTCTCCAATCATCAGGTATTCATTCAGGTGATCGATTTTCACTTGTTCACTGACGGCTAGAATTCCAATGGCGATGGGTAAATCGAAAACGGATCCTTCTTTGCGAATATCTGCGGGAGCCATGTTCACCGTGATTTCTTTTCCGGGGAATTTAAGGTCATTGTTTTTGAACGCAGCTTTGATGCGTTGTTGACTTTCCTTGACGGAATTATCGGGTAATCCGACTAAATAAAAGTTGACACCAATGCCTAAATTAACTTCAATGGTGATGGTCGTGGCATTGATACCGAAGACGGTACTTGAGTAGGTTTTGACTAACATAAATGATTAAATAATAACCAAAAATAGGATTAATAATTAACCATTCGAATTTGTAATTTAACTTTGTTTTGCTTATATTATGAAGTAACCAAGATCTTGAATCAAGACGAAATTATTCACAAGGAACCTTGACAAAATAATATTTCCTCCACTTTTCTCTGGCATTCATTTTTCTTCGGATCCTTTTACCTTTTCGATCATAAAGGATCAATCTCGCACCTTGTATTTTTAATTTACTGGGCCTAAAATTTACCGCATTATTTTCTGGAACATGAATTTGAAAAGAAGTTAAATTACCTAAGGTATCCCTACCTATAATTTCAATGGTATCCCTTTCCTCCCTATAAGTTAGTTTAATGGTGTTTCCTTCGATTTCATAGGTGCCATCGATGTGGTCGTGAAAAAGATCTCCGTGAAACAAATAGTCAAAACTATGATCGTCATTCAATTTAAGTCGTGTTCCAAACCAACCGATAATGGGGAAATTGCAAGAATAGCAAGCACTAATTGATTGTTGACTTTGGACAGATTCAACTGTGAAAAGGAACAGAAAAAGGAAGAATGATTTTGTCATGATGTTTATGGTAAGATGCCAATATGAACGTGATTCCACATAAATCGTTTTGACTTCACTTATTCAAAGCAAGCTCCATTCGGTACGCAAAATACATCCGGAAGTGAGAAATATCGCATCGTTATTTCACCAAAGGTTAAACCGTTATTCTTTATTCTTGTGGGAAGTTCCTCTGGTAGATCAAAGGTGTAGATTTTGATGGGTAAACCTTCCTCGTCGGTAAAAATCAATCGGCTTTGTCCATGATTTCCCATTGCTACTTGAACAAGTGTAAACTGAGTAAGTACATGATACGAAATAGATTTTGAATGAAAACCTCCTTCTTTCATGTCAAGTTTTCCTAGATAAGTGGTTGCAACTTTACTTGAATCTTGATCCATTTCCATTTGTTTGTCACCAACTAAATCAATGGTTAAGAATTTTTTAAATTCACCTACTTGTTGACAAAATAAAGAAGAGGAGAAAGTGGTGTGTAAAAGAAATAGCATCCATTTCATAAGAAAACTTTTATGATAGATGTTTGGATTCATTGAATTCCATAAGATGAAAAATAGTTTCATTTTTCATTTATGATAGAATGCCTTTGAATTTTTCTTATATGAATAGTTGAAACAAGAAATTTACCTTGGCCTGCGAAGGATTATGTAAAAAGTCTCACCATCTGCATTTTCTTTCCAAAAATCTCCCTCCCAAACAACATAAGAATCCGTCAGTGTTTTTGTCATAGTCCCACCATAAACATCTTTGCCTGCATAAGATATGTCAGCTTTAATTTCACCGTTTACGAAATTGGTTCCAGAAATTTTATAAACACGATCTGGACGTGATACAAAATAGTAACTACCTGAAACGGTATCGTCTTTTTTAAATGTTAAGGTTCCTTTAATTTTTTTTCCATCAATCTCACCAGTATATGCACTTGTTTGAGCACTTGTGTTAAAAGGAAGAATAAGTAAAAGAATAAAAGAAAAAAATAGTGTTTTCATGTTGAACTGATTTATGTGGTTATTGAATTAAGTGAAAATGTACGTTATCAAAGAAAAGATAAATTATTTTCAATCATAAAAATAATAAAAAATACCCTTTAATGATTTGATTTATCTTTTATACCAAAAGATCATTTTGATATTACTGAAGAACTACTTTATTCGAGTCGATAAAACGGATGTTATGATCTTTTTTGTCAATTTATACTGTATTGAATTCGATCAAGTGTTTATTTTGACATGATCAATTCATACGCTTCCTTAATCATTTTTTTTTGTACATCCTTGTGTCCGTCTTGTGCCTCAATATTAATGTAAGCTTGGGAATTCCTTGCGCAAAAAATTGAAAAGGATCCGTCATCTGTAGCTTGCTTACTTTGCAGAATAACATTTCTTTTTTTTGCTTTGAAAAATTCGAAATCTTGTTGATGTATTACGAAGAAAAAATCATCTACGTCCTCGGCTGGATTCATATAAATTTTCTCAGCATCTTTATTGCCAACGTACGATTTTGCAGAATAATTATC
>CAIRMS010000188.1 GCA_903879765.1 uncultured Flavobacteriales bacterium | reverse complement strand
TTTTGTTCAGTGCTATGAAACGATAATGGATTCCATTTCCTTCTTTTTCAAGTGATTTTCGCTTACGGATAATTATTTTTTCTTTGTTTAATAAGGAAGATGCTACTTTTTGTTTCTGTAACTCTTCTTTGACTTCTTTTTCAAACGTAAGCTCCCAAGATTTCCCATATTTCTTTTCAATTAGAGCTTCCGCCTTTTTGTTGTGTTGACGAACACTGTCCACTAATTCTTCTGTGACCGTACAACCGGCGGCGCTTACAAACTCAAAACCCCATTTCTCTGCAACTACATTTTCAGCATTCATTCTATCCAAATCTGGTGGACCACCATAGGTCAATAAACGAAGTTTTTCACCTTTGTTTAGCTGCGCATTATTCGTTGAATCTTGTTGACAAGCAGTCAAAAGGATCAGTAGGATAATGGTGAATAGGTGAGTGGTGTGTTTCATTGTTGCAATTATTGTGAGGACAGTCAACGAACTTCTTTCCTTAAAGTTGGATGGAGATGTTTACTTTACCTCCCAATCCTTTTTCGACAATATCAAACAATGTTTTTAGGGTCATGTTACTACCGTCATTTTCAATTCTGGAAATATAGGTTCTTTTCTTATCAACCAAATCCGCAAGTTGTTCTTGAGTTAAGTGTTTTTCTTCACGTGCCTTTTTTAGCTGCAAGCCGATTTTAAAGGACTCGAATTCACGCTCCAATTCATCACGGCGAGAAGTTCCTTTT
Organism: uncultured Flavobacteriales bacterium; assembly: GCA_903879765.1. Lineage (GTDB taxonomy): Bacteria > Bacteroidota > Bacteroidia > Flavobacteriales_D > Crocinitomicaceae > UBA952. Next base: position 3,289 of record CAIRMS010000188.1, on the reverse strand, counting down.
TCACCGTATACTTCATTTTTAATTTCTTTCCAGTCCCTAGTGTTCATCTCTATTTTTCTTTGTGTCATAATACTTTTGCATTAAGTGCAGCGCTTTTTCAATTTCATTTTTAGGAGTCTTTTGAGTTTTCTTGGCAAAGCCATTTAATAAGATGACCAGTTTTCCATTATCGAAAAAACAAAATACTCTCCAAATATCGGATCCTAACTGAATCCTAGCTTCATAAAGTCCATCTGTTCCAACAAGCATTTTAAGATAATTGCTCGGAACTCTTTCGAGTATTTCGATGGCTTCGATTATCTTAAATATTTTGTTTTGAACTCTAAATGGTTGTTTTTTAAGAAATTCACTAAAGTGATTTTCAAATTCAACAACCTTTCGAACTTTATAATTCATGTTTCACGATTCAAATGTAACTTATAAGTTACTATTTTCCAAATTATTTTTTGTGGATTATTGAAATAGCTTGATGTATCCGAAATTGTTCTCCCTTAAGGACGGATCTTGTTTTGTGGTAAATTAGTTGTTGATCCAACATTTGATTGGTTTCAATTATTCGTTTTTTGATTCTGAAATTCCTTGACTATTGACAGCTTTTCTTAACGAACAACACGAACAATTATTGCCTTATCGTATTTTCTTGGTGCGTATTTTAGGTCCTCTTTGTAAGCAAGGGAATCTTCTTGAAATGCTGAACAACTTTTTTGCATTCTTCCCGTTGGACACTGTTTGATTTTAATCGTGTCTGTTCCCAGCGTTACGGCTTTAAACGCCCAGTAAATAGTTCTGCCACATCCGATACAACGTTTTTTTTCCTTTGAGCTCATTACGTACCAACTAAGATCCTCTTTGACGGAATGACATTTGCCTTCATTTATCCAACAAGGACTAGAACCGATGGAACCATTCACATTCAGTTTAATGTTAAATGTTTCTCCTATGTGAAGTGTAATCAACTGACATTTGTCATTGGTATACTTTGATTCCATTTTCTCGTTCTTCCTTGCATCATGACAAGAGAATAGGATAAAAAGCGAACAAATGGTGATGATTAAATATTTCATAAATTGTTTTTAGGAGTTCTTTGATTTTTGTTGTTCATATTGACTTAAAAGTCTGGCTAATCGTTCTTTTTTCTGATTATCGGCTGTCTTTTCTCGGGAAAGTTGGTCAAGCATGATGTTGATGTCATGGAATTGATTGTCCGTTGTGATTTTCCCTTTCTTTATTACTTTGTCAACTCGCTGGAAAAATGCTTTAAAAATGTCAGTATCATACTTGGTTTTGTCTTGTAGATAGGTATTGAATGAAAAATCTCGTGTTTCAACGTGCATTTCTGTTAAATCCCTAAACCATTGTTTCAATTTAGTTAATCTGCCTTTCTGAAAGTGCTCTTCGGTTTGTAATTTAAGTTCTGTGTAATGTTTCGTAGCGTCAAAGTTCACATTGTTCATTTGCCTGACCGTTTTGTCAAGGTTGTAAGCAAGAGTCGCCAAAACCAAGTCTCGGTACTTTTACAGTTCATCTTGCTTTTCGTCTTTCGTGCGTTTGTTCTTGATCATCGCAGAGGAGTTTAATTCAGAATCTTTTAAGGTGAACTATTTTCTTTTTTTCGCCCTCATTTTCTATGGAATAGTTGATGATGAGATTCTGATTGACTAGATACACTTTATCCAAATGACCATAAATCAAGGGGTGTTGCTTGTCGTTGTCAATGTCAACTTCCATTTCCTTTGAATTTTTAAGATTGTGGACAAGGAGTTTATCGAAATCCTCATTTTTTACATAGATGACAAGGTTTGGATCATTAGAAACGATGTGGCAATAATCAAATCGTTTATTTTTTCGCTTGTCCGTAAAAACGAACAATTTAGAATAACAGGGGCCACCACAGGAGGATCCCACTACCACATAGTCCTCCTCACAATTCGTAATGGATGATTTATCCACGGGCACATTCACCGTTTCCAGTTTGATCAACTTTCGGTCTAGTGTTCGTATCCTTAGCACGCAACTGTCTTTTCCTTTTGTCACGTCTTCCTCTAATTCTACCATGAGCTTGGATTCACAGTAATCGATCAAAAAGCGGGTTCTTTGGGATGGTATTGATTTCATTTTTCCCTTTGACGTTTTGAGCTTATGGTCCGATTTGTCCTGACAAGCTATGATCAAAAAAGGAACTAAAAAAAGAAATGCATTTCTGTAAATCATACCCTGGTTTTTACTTTGAACTGTTTTGAAAAGAGGTAAAGAAGTCTTATCAAAGATAATCTTTTAAGTACTTCATTTCTTCAATTTTATATAGTCCAACAATTGACCGCACTCAATGGGAATTAGTTCATTGGTGTTCATTTTCCATTTTGTCCACTTCAATGTAGGGGGAGAAAGTAAAATTGGCAATTGATTTAAAGTCAGCACAAAATAATTGCTCCCAAGACTTTGAACGTGGTATTCATGATAGTCGATGGAGATTTGTGAAATCGAATCTTTTTCGAACAGAACCATTCCTTTTTCATTGGACCGTCTCTTGTTTTGACATTCCCCTTTGATCCAAACGTCGAAATTGTTCACCATATATTCGGCATTGGAAAAGTAATATTTTCCACTTGTCACCTCTCCATCGATATAAAAATAGACACTATCACTACGAGGATTTTCAGCACTGAACTTTATTAGATGCACATAACTTGAGTTTTGCACTTCACTGTCATAGAATCACAAATATTGGTTTTTTTTCAAAAGTACAGTTAGGGTAGGGCCATCAATTATCAACTTCCTCACCAAACCAAATGACTGCATAACCATTTAACATTCCAACACCAATTGCATTCCAATTATGGTTGTTCCAAATGCCTTGATTCAGAATAACTGCGTTATGTGGTTTGCTGCTTTTCCAGCTATTTAAAGAAGATTCAGCAGTGGCAATATAGCCTCCCGAGCCGCCATGAGCACATTCGTAGCCATATCCTTTGTATTTTGTGAGTTCGCTTGGTTTTTCCCACATGCATGGATAAGTTTCACTATCCCCCGAATTATAAGGGCAGTTACTCCAGGCATGAGTCAGGTAACCAATGTTTTCAACCAAATCCTTGCAATGCATTTGTGCGACATAAGTAAGTGAAGCCGATAATGGAATAGTTGGAAGTCCGTTCGCTCTTCGATATTCCATTATACTATTGTATAATTTCCTTTCCTCACCTGATAATACCTGAGAAAATGAAAAGAAATAATTAAATAAAAATAAAAGAGTAATTAAATATTGTTTATGTTTCATTTTTGTTGTTTTTCT
>CAIRMS010000187.1 GCA_903879765.1 uncultured Flavobacteriales bacterium | reverse complement strand
GGATTAGTTGGTTCTCTTTGGGCAGTTTACCTGTCGAAAGCAGGATACAATGTGACCATTTATGAAAGACGCTCTGATATTCGAAAAGCAGAAATAAGCGCAGGTAAATCCATCAATTTAGCGCTTTCTGTTCGCGGCTGGACCGCACTCGATGCAATTGGTGTTGGTGATGAAATTCGTAAAATTGGCATTCCAATGTATGGTCGTATGATGCACGACATGCAAGGAAATTTAACCTACCAACCTTACGGAAAAGAAGGACAAGCGATTTATTCGATTTCAAGAGGACGCACAAATGCAGTGATGATGGACATGGCCGAAAAACACGGAGATGCAACCATTCATTACAACCACGAATGTAATAAAGTCGACTTAAAAGCAGGAATTGTTACCCTTACAAATACCTTAACAAACGAAGTATTTACCGTTCAAGCGGACCTCGTTTTTGGCGTTGATGGTGCTTTCTCTGCTGTACGCTATAACTCATTTCAAAAAATAAACCGTTTCAATTACAGTCAGAATTTTGTTGCGGACGGATACCGAGAGATTTTATTGCCAGCCAATGCGGACGGATCGTACAAAATGGACAAAAATGCCTTACATATATGGCCGAGAGGTCGTTTTATGTTGATGGCAATGGCAAATGAAGATGGATCATTTACGTGTACCCTATTCATGCCGCATGAAGGTGGTGAAAACGCCTTTGATAAACTTACTTCACGCGATGCCGTAAACAACTTCTTCCTTACCACTTTCCCTGATTTCTATGAAATGATGCCAAACATTGCGGACGCGTGGGACGATCATCCATTATCTAACTTAGCGATCATCCGTTGTTATCCTTGGTCACATGGTAAAGTTGCCTTGATGGGAGATGCTGCTCATGCTACGGTTCCTTTCTACGGACAAGGAATGAATGCAGGATTTGAAGATTGTACAGTGATGAATCGACTCATGCACAAACATAACCACGATTGGACAGCCATCTTCGATGAATACAGCATCGAACGCAAGCCAGACGGTGATGCCTTGCAAGATTTGTCCTTGGATAATTACTTTGTGATGCGTGATTACGTGGCGGACCCAGAATTTCTTTTGAGAAAAAAAATTGAAGCGAAATTTAGTGACTTACATCCAGACCGCTGGTTGCCATTATATTCTCAGGTAACATTTAGTAACATTCGCTACAGCGAAGCCTACAAACAAGGGAAAGCTCAAAGTGACATCATGGATGAAGTGATGGCGCTTCCTAATATTGAAAAAGAATGGGATTCGAAAATTGTCATGGATATCCTATTGGAAAAAAGCGCTGACTTTAAATTCTGATCATGAAAAAAATCTTGTTCTCTCTTCCTCTTTTGTGTTCAACCCTTGTTTTTTCTCAAGGTGGATTCGAAAAGTCGAAAAAAAAAGGAAATGACTACATGGTGGTGAGCAATCACGGTATTCAATTTTCCATCGGACCAACCTACTCTTTTAATACGAAACCAATTCTTGGTGAACTAACCGAATTGAATGGCGCTCGTGGGAATTACAGCTTAACACCAGAGAGCAAATTGGGTTTTTATGCAGAATTCGGAATGGTACATTTTCCAAAATGGAAAGGAACACCGATCAAAGCCTTAAAGAAAAGCCGTGTCATTGACTATTTCGACTGGGGAATTGGTTACAGTATCATTCGTGGAACCGAAGAAACTGAAATCACCTATAAAAATGCGGGTGGAGATGTGATTAGCACACAAAATGAATATGGACAATTAAAAAATGGCTACTTATACGGACGTTATAGTGCACACTCATTGGTTTATGTCGGTAAGAAAAAAATTGTGAAAGTTAGAAAACACTTCATCGATAACAGCATCGGTTTTCAATTCACATACTGTACTTCTTCTATTGACACTACATATTCGAATTCTTTTTATCCAGTTTATGCAACTCGAAACTATCAAGGTTTAACTGAAGAAAAACTAGCAGCTCAATTCGTCTATAGTTTAGGTGTAGGTATTCGCTTAAACAAAGCATGGATGTTCGTTCCAAGTGTAACACTTCCAATCGTAACAGTGAAAAATTGGGATGGATTTAATGCTTATTTTGATTGGTATTCATCGGGATATTGGCCGATTCAAGCACAAGTGAAATTCATCAAACTGTTTGAAAAACCAAATAAATGTGGCGTTTACAGCACGCCCGAGGATAAAGAAATGCAGAAGCAATATGACATGCAATAAGCAAAATCTATGACTTCCAGTCCTTTACGATGGTTTTAGGTAATTTCTTTCTGAAACGTTTCATCACCGAATCACGGTCAGAAACATTGCCACACTTCAATAAACTTCTTCCTATCAATTGATTATTCAAATCAAAAAAGGTGAATTCAAACGTTACGGAAGTAGCTTCATCTCTGTAAATGTGATAAATGCTCGTCATCTCTAACATTTCTTTCAAGGTAGTTTTTGCTTCCGAAGCCTTGAATTTACGGTCATATCCACGAACATTTAACACAACGTACGCATCAATTCCTTTTGATTTTAAGATATTTCGGGTAGAATCATTCAATAAATTTCCCAACGCTTCACCTTGCTTTAGTAAATTGAAGGAAGGCATGGCTTTGTAACCATTTTGCTGAAGGATTTCCACTAGATTCAGTTCCATCGCATAGCGATCCTCCGATTTATCGAATTGACCAACAACAAGGGCGTTTTTGAACTTGATTTGTTGACCAAAAACCGTAACAGTAAACACTAAAAATAAGGCAAGGATTGCTTTCATAGTCAATATATTAAAATACTTCACGAGCGATTTTTTGAACCGATGTTGAATTAGACATCGTATAATAATGTATACATGGAACGCCATGTGCTTTTAATTCTTTGGATTGTTGAATTCCCCATTCAATTCCAACTTGCTCCACAGCTTTATTATCCTTGCATTTAATCAATTCATTGGACAACTCAACTGGATAATCAATGTGAAAGAATTTAGGTAAGAAAGAAATATGGGTTAATGTTTTCACTGGTTTCACACCAGGAATAATCGGAACTGTAATTCCAGCTGCACGACACGCATCAACAAAACGGAAGAACTTAGAGTTGTCAAAGAACATTTGTGTTACGATATAAGATGCACCAGCATCTACTTTTCGTTTTACATTTAATAAATCCGTTTCCAAATTCATTGCTTCAAAATGTTTCTCTGGATATCCTGCCGCGCCAATACAGAAGTTCGTTGGTTCTAATTGAACATCGTCCATCATGTAGTTACCCTTATTCATATCACTGATCTGATGAATTAGGTCGACCGCAAACTCATGTCCTTCTTTGTGTGGTCGAAATGAACTTTCCGTTTTTATGGAGTCTCCACGTAAAGCCAAGACATTGTCAATTCCTAAAAATTGCAAATCGATTAAGGCGTTTTCTGTTTCTTCCTTGCTAAATCCACCACATATCAAATGCGGAATAGCATCCACATCATACTTATTCATGATAGCTGCACATATACCAACTGTTCCCGGTCGTTTACGAATGGCTATTTTTTCTAACAATCCATTCTCGCGTTCCTTGTAAATAAACTCTTCGCGGTGGTACGTAACATTTACGAATTTTGGCTTAAATTCCATCAGAGGATCAATTCCCTCATATATTGATTGGATGCTTTTTCCTTTCAACGGAGGTAATATCTCAAAGGAGAAAAGAGTGTCTTTAGCGTTTTCTATGTGATCTGTTACTTTCATAATTCTTTTAGCGTCTGCAAAGATACGTCTTTCGATAGAAACGCACTAATCAATACGGGTTTCTTCGATGGCTTGAAGGATTAAATCGGCTGCCAAATTAAATTCATCCTCGGTGATGTTCAATGGTGGGGATAACCTAAAACTATATGGATGCGACAAAAACCAAAAGGTGATAAGTCCTTTCTCCATACATCGGGAAACAACACGTTCCACTCGTTCAGCACTGACCATATCAAAAGCAAACATCATTCCCACACGTCGAATTTCTATTAATTCTGGATGTTGATGAAAACGCGTTTCAAATCGCTGCGCTTTTTCTTCCTGTTCTTTCCAGTCGATTTCAGTCTTCAATACCTGAACGGCCGCTGCAGCTGCCGCACAAATCACTGGATGTCCTCCAAATGTCGTAATGTGTCCAAGCATCGGTGCGTGTGTGAATTCCATTAGTCGTTTTTGAGATGAAACCAAAGCTCCTATCGGCATCCCACCTCCTAAAGCTTTCCCCAATGTTAAAATATCTGGAACAATATCGAAATGTTCAAAGGCAAACAGCTTACCTGTTCTACCCATTCCACATTGAATTTCATCTAAGATCAACAATGCTCCTACCTCATCACATCTTTGACGCAGTGCTTTCATAAACGTTACAGTTGGACGTCTTACACCGGCATCTCCTTGAATCGTTTCTAAAATGACTCCAGCAGTATTTTCTGTAATGCGTTCTAAATCGGTGTGTTGATTCAGGTGTAAAAATTGAACATCAGGCAATAACGGACGAAACGCTTGTTTCTTCACCTCATTTCCAGAAACACTCATAGAACCATGTGTACTTCCGTGGTAAGATCCACGAAAAGAAATCAATTCTGTTCTTCCTGTCACTCTTTTGGCCAATTTCAATGCAGCTTCGATGGCTTCTGTGCCGGAATTTACAACGTACACACCATCCAAGGAATCAGGAAGTACCTCCAACAATTCTTTTACTAATAATTGCTGAGAATCCTGAATAAATTCTCCGTAAACCATGACATGTAAATACTTGTCAATTTGAATTTTTAATGCTGAAACCACTTTCGGATGACGGTGTCCAATGTTGTTGACCGCCACACCTGAAATCATATCCATATAGGCTTTTCCTTGCTTATCGTATATGTAAATCCCTTCCGCACGTTCTACTTCCACCAAAAAGGGAAAAGGAGTTGTTTGACCCAAGTGGGAAAGGAAAAAATCGCGTTCTGACATGACTTATTTTTGGAGTATTTCTAAAATAGGTGTTCCTGTCATCGCTCCCGTACGTTGCAAATTCATTAGGTGAATCAAGGTTGGGGCAATGTCCACAATTTGAATAGGACGATAACAGTTTTGTGATGGAATATTCGCACCGTACCATAATAAAGGAACATGTGTGTCATAATTAAACGCAGAACCATGTGAGGTTCCTGTATGCGCTTTTGGTTCGTCTATCGATTTCGCTAAATATCCCGGTTGCAACATGAAAATCACCTCACCACTTCGGGCTATGTCGAATCCTTTTTGAATCATTTGTCCCCATTCATCCAATGTCTCAGTTCCTGACAAAAGAGAGGATTGGGTAATTGCCAATTTTACTTCTGGCCACTTTCTAATTTGACCTGCAATAAAATCCGCTACATCTTGTTTTCCTAATTTCAAAGAATCCAAACGCGTTTGATTCAAATAAATGTTTTGATTCTCTTCTGCCTCAATTAAGTCGGCCCCATATTTTTGAAGCAACTCTTTTTTCAAAATAGCTAACCGCTCGTTCAAGAAAAGGTATCCTCCAGGCATTTTACGGTCAACCAACATTTGTGGAACTGGCACTACCGCATGGTCGGCCGTTAAAAACACCACAAATCCATCCTTCCCAAACTTGGATTCTAAGTGAGAAAGTAATTTCTCCAATTGACGATCCAAACGCGCATACATGTCTTCCATCTCCAAGGAATAAGGACCAAATGCATGTCCTGCAATGTCTGGTGTAGAATAAGATATACAGAGCATGTCCGTTGTGTTGTCCAAGCCCATCTGTTCTCTTGACATTGCTTCGATAGCTAAATCTGTTAGCAATTCATTTGCCATTGGTGAGATCGTAAATAGTTGATTTGCATTGTTGGCAACACTTGACATTTCTTTAAAATCATAGGGAAATGTAGCCGTTTTTTTACCGCTTAATAGCACTTCATACGGACTCTCATCGATCGATTTGTAATTGTTCCTTGGATACAACAAATCCCATTTCCGTAAATATTTGTCTGCATTTTTTGTTGCATTAAACTGCTGTAGCCATTTAGGTAACTCCGTTTTGTAGTAAGTACTCGTGATAAACGTTCCACTAGCGTAATCATACCAATATGAACCATCGCTTAAATGTCCACCAGGCAAAATAGAACTTCGGTCCTTAATAGAAATCGAAATGACCTTTGATTCCGGGGAAGCTAACTTTAATTGATCCGTAACAGTGTACGTTCTTAAATTTCTGGGCGAGGTTTGTCCCTCCAAAGATGTACTCCCGACAGTTTGAACGGTTTTATCGGTAACACAATTGACAAATGTTTTACTTTCACGCTGGTACCATTCATTCGCAACGATTCCATGATTGGAAGGAGTTGTACCAGTATAAATGGACGCATGACCAGGTCCGGTGTAGGTCGGAACATAATTATAGAGCGTATTTCGGCAATTCAGTCCTTTGTTTAGGAAACGATTGAATCCACCTGGACAAAAATGTTGTTGATAGCGGTATAAATAATCGTAACACATCTGATCGACTACAATTCCAACGATGATTTTGGCTTGTTTTTGAGCGTTTAATTGTCCGCTAAGTATACAGAAAAGGAGTAAAATCCTAAGTGCTAAGTTTTTCATGAATCAAAATTAAGCAATACACAAGGATTTATAAGCAACCTTTCGTAACTTCGACGCGTCTAAACACAAAATTTTTTATATGAAAAGAATCTTATTCTTAAGTTTTATCCTATCTAGTTTATTGACATTTGAGGCGAAGTCACAAATCATTGTGAACATAACAAATGTTAGCGCTCCTGGACTATGTGATGGTACAGCAATGGTTGATACCAACAACTTCGTTACAGCAGCAAGTTTAACTTGGATGCAAGGAAACACAATCATTCAAAATGGTGGTTACATGATCACGAACTTATGTGCTGGTCAATACAGTCTTTTGTTCATGGGTGGTGGATTTACATCAACATCCCTATTTACGATTGGAACAAATATCCCTAATCCATGTGCAGGATTCACCATTAGTTGTGGAAGTACACCAACCTCTGGTACCAATGTATGCGATGGATCAGTTTCTGTGACTGCGGTTGGTGGATCAGCACCATACACGTATCAATGGTCAAATGGTGGAATGATTACCACTCCAACAGTATCCAATTTATGTATTGGAACATATTCTGTAACGGTAGTAGACGCAAATGGTTGTTCTGCGACTTCAAGTGCAACGGTTATTGTTGATTCAAATGCCTTGAATCCATGTTTTGGTTTTAACGGAAACATTACAAGTACAAACGCCACAGGAGCAACAGCTTGTGATGGCGCTGCAACACTAACGGTTACTGGAGGAACAAGTCCTTACAGTTTTCAATGGTCAAATGGTACAAACACTCAAAATGCGACAAATTTATGCGTTGGAACCTACACTGTAACAGTTTATGATAATAATCAATGTTCGTTCACAAGCTCTTGTACCATTGGAAACTCCTCTACGAACATCGACTCAGTAACTGTTATTGGAAACCTTGCAACTGGCTCAAATGTTATCGGAACAATGAATTCAGGATGGATTTACAACTGTACGATTGATTTAGCTGCATTGGATACAGCATATATGGTTTCTGCAACTTTCGGAAATACCATGTTTACACAAGATTCTTTGTACACAACTTGGTATTTGGTTGATACAAATGGGAATTTCATGTATGTGAATTACAACTACTCCATTCCTTTTGGAACATCTGGATTGTATAATTTAGTTTTACAATTGTATTGTCCAATCAAATCTCAACCTGTTTATTACAATATCATTTCTGTACTAAATTTAGAAGAAGCTGGTGTTGAAGGCAATAAATTGTCAGATTTGAACGTTTATCCTAATCCAGCGCAAAACGAACTGAACATTGGTAACTTAACAGCTGCATTCGACTTTACATTAACCAACATGGATGGTAAAATTATTCAAAGCGGAAAAGTAAATCCTTCGAATTCAACAATTGATATGACTAATGTTGCAAACGGAACATACCTCATTCAGTTGAAAAATACTCAAAACGCGTTTACCTACCGAGTAATTAAATAATCGGGTGAACTCTTATCAGGAAAAGGGCGGGAAG
>CAIRMS010000186.1 GCA_903879765.1 uncultured Flavobacteriales bacterium | reverse complement strand
CCATAAAGAAGTCGAGAAAAGTCATGGAGCAAAATACACAAGAATTAATGAAAATTACTTGAAATATTTTCATAAAGACACCGATGATTTCCCAATTCATGTGGGAAAAAAAAGCCATTACAAAGAAATAATTAAATATAATCTGATACATCAAGAGAAAGCGATAACGTATTTTAACAATCCGCTATTTATGTTTCATTTGTACAAAGATAAATTAAGCCCAAGGGTTCATGAACTATTTAATGTTAAAAAACACAATAATTTACCGATTAATGATGAAATTTTTTCTGGGCTGTCTATTAAAGATCCATTAAAAATCATAATAAAAGATAAAGACAACTTTTGGTTTGTAGGTGCCAATGCTAAACATCTTGATCATAAGAATGGCGAAAAATATTTTGAAAAATTAGAGGGAATCACGTATTATTCACTCAAAGGAAAAACCATCAGTAAAACAACAAAAATTGAGGATCCTTCAACGGATAATTTTAAAATAATCGACAATACTAATACCCATATTTTTAAAGATCAGCCATCGGAAAATTTTCCTGGTTATAAAGAAACTTAATTTCTTTATCCAAATACCTGTCTGAATTTTTCATGTATGAAAGGAAATCTGTGGGGTTCATTGGAGTCTCGGTTATTTCACCCTCACAATAAGTGAGCAAGGTATTTGTCGCTTTGTTCAAATTATCCATGATCAGATTAAAACTCGAAGCGAAACTTTCTTTATTCGCATTCAAAAAGGAATGGATTGATTCAAAATCCGAAATGATAAGTAAATCATCCCACCAAATATTTTGAATGTGAATCGTGTGATCCAATATCATGTCAAATTCAGAAAGTGTATGAGGCACTTCTAACATTTCTTGAAACGCATTCATTGTTAGATTTTGATTGACAATTTCCTTCGAATTTAAGCCATCAAAAAAGACGGAATTACACTGAATATCTTTCACGTTATTAAATAATCTTTCTATATTGAATTCAATTGGGTCGATATAAAGAAAATATGTCGAATTCAATGCTCCGAAGTACAAGTTAGTTATTGGCATATACAATAGTATAAAAAATAAACCCACTTGTCAAATATGAACTTTAACGAATTTTAAAACATGAAAACATCAGATGCTTTTTTAACTCTTTCAAAAATAATACAGGATTCTCAGTTTGTAATCAATGCAAGTTTATCTTCTGATTCGAATGAACTCCTAAAATTTGATTTGGAACTTTTCTCCAATGAAAATGGATACATTAGTTTGAAATTTCACGTGTTCATCAATCAAACCATTCTTGCTGAAAAAGTAATTCAAAATGGTGGGGTTGTTATTCCTAACACTGAAATTCATGATATTACAGAATTTATTATCCGTAGAAATATTGAAATACTCCCTTACTTGAAAGAATACAATAAGGACGCTACCAATTACGATAAATTAGCTGAGTTGTATTACGTTTCGAGGGGAAGCATTGTTGGAAAAAGATTTGGCTTTTAAAGATTCTAAATCGCCATTTTTTTTCACAAGCATTCTCATTCCTATTTTATTTTAATTATTTTTAGTCAAACTTTAAAATGATTTAGCATGAAAAACTTTGTAAAAGAAAATTGGTACAAACTGATGGTCGGTTCATCCATGATGATGGCATCCTTTGGGTTTATGATTTATGCGATTAGTCCAGCATATTCGAGCAATAACGACAATAAGATAGAAATCCCTTCAAGTCAAAAGACAACTTCACCTGTAGGTTCGAATGGGGTAATTGTTGATGATTATGCTTATTTCGTTGATGGTGGTTATATTTACAGTTGTAAAACAGGTTCATTATTGTATTATTCAGGATTAAAAAGTTCAGATGCAAAATGGGTTGGTTCAGAATTTTGTCACGATTGGGTTGGTTCCTCTGGCAATAAATATCATGATGTTTATGGAAGAAAAACAAAACTCCCATAACCTTACACTTTTGTATAAAGTATAAGGTCTGCGATTCTAGAAGGATTCTTTCCTTTCGCTTTACTTCCTTGGTTAGAATGTGTGAAAAGGACATTGAAAAACGATTTTACCATAAGATTAACTAAGGATATATTATTCAAAGTCATATATTTGAAACATAATTTTTTGTCATGAAAAAGTTTTTTAGCCTGATTGCTATCGCCTTATTGTCCTTTTCTTTCCAGCGTGATGCAAGTTTGGATGCGCCAAAGGTTGCCATTTGCATTATTGGGTCAGATTCGACTCCTGATTATACCTCAATGAACAGCATAGTGTCTTTGCTTCAGCAAAATGGATATTCGGTTTACAAGTTTTATGATCCAAATAACCAATGGGAGGGAATCAAACGCGTTGCGTCAGAAGCTTCCATAGTAGTTTATAGCGGACATGGTACTGAAATGGGCATCGATGGTAATTATGGCGGACTCGTGATTGATGACTTTATTTCAGGACAGCGCATTGCAGATGAACTTCATTTTAATCGAAAAGCATTGGTCATCTATTCTTCCGTTTGTGGAGGTGCAGGCTCTTCCGCAAGTGATGAATCTGATATTGGTTTAGAAGAATCGAAAAGACGCGTTCTTGGTTCTGCCTTGCCTTTTTTAATGGCGGGAGCAGGTGCTTATTTTGCCATCAATCAAGTGGGAGGCGCAGAGAAATTTTTGGTGAATTGGCTCAATCAAACCAATCTTTCGGATGGTTTTACACAAGTTTCAAGTCCATGGTATTCGGTTGAGTTTAATTCCAGCTTTCGCGATTATCGAATCGCACCATCTATGCAAATGGGAATCGCCTCAAAGAAAGGGGGAGGAATTTCTACGGTGACCTCTACTCGAAACGGTGTCACAACGGTACGTCAAAGGGTCTCACCAAAGTCCTATGAAGTAGCGTATTTGGGAGATCCATATTTCACCCAAAGACAGTCGCTAATGACTAATGGATATTAGTGGATTGTATTTTTCGAGATTAATCTCCGCGAATAAGTGTAATAAACCCTTGCTTTTTTACTTCCGTACCACCAAGCATGACTCCAGTCAATAAATAAAAGTAAACGCCATCGGAGGAATTCCCGTCGCCAAGCGGTGTAAATACGTTGGAATTCAAAACTGTCTCTATCAACAGGGAAACCATTGTTTCATCCTACGAAACACATCGAGCAAACAATCCATTATTGAGTCAACCTGTAAGCAAAGGGTGGTATTTTGAAGATGATTAAGTTCACCCATGGGAAAGTCATTCTGGACTGTTCTACCGTCGGTGCATCCGAAGGCATCCATTACGGTAAAGTTTAAATCAAAGGTTCCATTGATAAAGTGGTTTTTTCAAAAAGTCTATTTCTTACGGTTTAAAGCATGTTTTTTTTCCACCAGAATCCATTTCAAGTCAAGTTTATTTGGGATAAAAAAAATAAAAGTGAGTTTAATTTGTCACAGAATTGGTTGGTGGTGGATTAGCTTAGTGAGACCTGATTAATACGGATGGAAACACAGACACATATGAAGAAAAAAATCGAAACGGAACAAAAAAACATGTTTGTTCAATATTTAACGAATAAGCAGAAATCAGCTGAAACGGACATAAATATCAGCCAATTAATTGATGAAAAGGTTTTAGATCAGCAGGATAAAAAATCGATTAAATGTCTTTTCGAGTTGATTCTTTCCAATCAAATTGAACTCGCAAAAAACAAGCGGTTTCCATATGATTTTCACATTAAATTAGCTAGTTCTGAAGTGAAATCTAAGGAATTGAGTATTTCAACGTGCATCGAATTATATGATTTTTACACGAAAGAAATTACGAGCCAGGTAGATTGGCTTGACTTTGAAAAGATGACAAGCAAGGTTTTTTCGGATTATGGTATTTGCCAAGAAATTGAAAAATTGAAGTTGTCTTCTCCCGAAATCACTATATTATTCAAAACGATTCATGGTTTTTTAACGGGACAACATCCCGTTTTCCTTAATGATATGCATTTGAAAGCAGAAGAATTAATTCGCGCTAGTTTATTACTTATTGATGAAAAAAATCCACTTATTGAACACGATTTAATTCGATTGCAACTGGATCAAGATGGGGTTTCAATTCGCACCACCATTACCAAAAAAACATTGACAATTATTGGCAATAGGTCACCAAATGCTAAGGTGCACATTCCTTTAACTGTAAAAGAAACCTTGTTTGAGATGATAAATTGTGATGATTTAGAGGAGGTGAACCTTCATTATACAGATACATTGAACGCTACGTTCCATGATTTTTGTGCCTTATCTCAAAAAATAAACAAAGATGAAAATTTATCCATGTTATTGCATGGAGACCCTGGAACAGGGAAAACAGAATTTGCAAAACAAGTCGCAAAAAATGTGAATGGAACCTTGTATCAATTAAATTTTCCACACATCCAGTCAAAGTGGATTGGAGAAACAGAAAAAAATATTCGTCGAGTTTTTAATGCGTATCAAGACGCATGGCAAAAGTCAAAATCCCCCATCATTTTATTAATAAATGAAGCAGATGGATTGATGAATAAACGAGTAACGGTAAACACGAGTAATGATTCCTTTGCCAATCAAGCGCAAACGGAATTATTAGAACAACTAGAGAAGTTTAAGGGGGTGATAATCGCAACGACAAATTTATTGAGAAACATTGACAACGCTTTTCACCGCCGTTTTTTATTCAAATGTGAAATTCTTGCACCTGATGTAAACATTAGAAATTCATATTTAAAAAGAAGCGTGATTTATCCCTTATTAAACGCCTCTCAAATCGCCATCCTAAACAACACGCTCTTTACCATTGCAGAAATGAAAAACATGGAACAGAAAATTCAGTTGATTCAACGGATAAGAAAATTATCTTCTGCGGATATAGACACCTTATTGGTTCATGAAGGTCTTGTAAAAAACACTTCCAAGGCCATCGGTTATGATCGAAACTAAGTTTTTTGAATCACCTCATTATTTTCAAAAATCATTTTTTATAACAAAAATTAATTTTTACTTTCACCACATGACAACGAAAGACTTCACCCAACTTTTCCCTGAGATTTTAAATCCAGCAGCGTCTTTATCTAATTTAAAGGCCTTGTGTCGATCAAAGAAGTTTCCCGAGGATGAGTTTGTATCTTGTTTACATGATTTTTCTTTGATAAGAAATAATTATCCAGGTTATTTAGCAAAACCGGGAGTTTATGTTTGGAAAATAGTAAAGAATTCAATTTACAAGGGCTACAGTGGTATTAAGGTTGATTTTGGTTCTGTTGATGAAATAAAATCAATTGATG
>CAIRMS010000185.1 GCA_903879765.1 uncultured Flavobacteriales bacterium | reverse complement strand
CGACACATTTCTTTGTTATTACACGCACATGAAAAGCGCATTAGAAACAGCATTAGCCACACGTATTTTAGTATTAGACGGAGCCATGGGAACCATGATTCAACGCCATCATTTGGAAGAATTTGACTTCCGTGAAGGTGCGTTTGAACAACATGACAAACCATTAAAAGGAAATAATGACCTATTGTCGATTACAAGACCTGAAATCATTAAAGACATTCATCGACAATACTTACAAGCAGGAGCAGACATCATTGAAACAAACACTTTCTCCGGAACAACCATCGCGCAAGCTGATTACGGACTAGAGGACGCTGTCTACGCCATTAACTTCGAAAGCGCGAAAATCGCTAAAGAAGTTTGCAGTGAATTCACAGATCGAACAAGATTCGTCGCTGGATCCATTGGACCTACGAATCGAACCGCATCGATTTCTCCAGATGTAAACGATCCTGGCTACAGAGCTGTCAATTTTGATGATCTTGTACTTGCATACAAACACCAAGTCAATGCGTTGATGGATGGAGGAGTGGATCTTCTGCTCGTTGAAACAATCTTTGACACACTCAATGCAAAAGCAGCACTTTTTGCGATTGACGAAGTATTTGAAGAACGAAAAGTAAAACTTCCAATTATGGTTTCGGGAACAATCACGGATCAAAGTGGGCGAACCTTAACCGGACAAACAACCGAAGCATTTTTGATTTCACTTTCTCACATGCCTTTGCTTTCCATCGGATTAAATTGTGCATTAGGAGCGTCGATGATGCGTCCATATTTACAGATATTGAATGAGAAATCAACTTTTGCTGTGAGTGCTCACCCAAATGCCGGACTCCCAAATGAATTCGGACAATACGAAGAAAGTCCACAAATGATGGCGAACCAAATCAAGACCTTTCTCGATGAAGGATTAGTGAATATTATTGGTGGTTGTTGCGGAACAACTCCGGAACACATCAAAGCAATCGCTGACATCGCGAAAAATTACGCACCACGCCAAATCATACTTGCATAACATCCTTTTTCTAAAAAAAACATGCCACAATCATTGAAATTATCCGGACTCGAACCCCTCATTGTAAATGCCGAAAGTAACTTCATCAATATTGGTGAACGCACCAATGTAACTGGTTCACGTGCGTTTTTACGCATGATTCAAGAAGGAGATTACGAAGTAGCCGTTGCTGTTGCGCGCGAGCAAGTTGAAGGTGGCGCGCAAATTATCGACATCAACATGGATGAAGGAATGATTGATGGAAAAGAAGCCATGATTCGTTTCTTAAACCTCATCGCTGCCGAACCAGATATTGCACGCGTTCCCATTATGATCGATAGTTCGAAGTGGGAAATCATCGAGGCGGGATTAAAATGCGTTCAAGGGAAAGGGATTGTTAATTCCATTTCATTGAAAGAAGGTGAAGAAAAATTCATTGAACAAGCAAAAAAAATAAAGCGTTATGGCGCGGCAGTTATTGTCATGGCTTTTGACGAAAATGGTCAAGCGGATAGTTATGAAAGACGGATTGAAATCTGCCAACGCTCTTATGATATCCTCACCAAAGAAGTACTTTTCGCTAAAGAAGACATCATTTTTGATCCAAATATCTTTCCAGTTGCAACTGGAATGGAGGAGCATAATAACAATGCAGTAGATTTTTTCAAGGCGACAAAATGGATCCGCACAAATCTACCTGGAGCACATGTGAGCGGAGGCGTTTCGAATGTGTCTTTTTCCTTCCGAGGAAACAATAAAGTACGCGAAGCCATGCATTCTGCATTCCTTTATCACGCAATTGCTCATGGCATGGATATGGGGATTGTCAATCCAAGCATGTTAGAAGTTTATAGCGACATTGAGCCACAATTATTGGAATTTGTTGAGGACGTTTTGTTAAATCGTCGTCCAGATGCAACTGAGCGTTTATTGGAATTAGCTGAAACAGTTAAAGGCGATGGAAAGAAAAAGGAAATTGATTTAAGTTGGAGAAATGCACCTGTCAAAGAACGCCTGTCTTATGCCTTAGTGAAGGGACTCGTGGAATTCATCGACGCGGATGTGGAAGAATGTCGACATTTATTTGACCGACCAATTGAAGTGATTGAAGGTCCTTTGATGGACGGCATGAATACTGTTGGTGATTTGTTTGGAAGTGGCAAAATGTTCCTTCCACAAGTTGTGAAATCTGCACGTGTAATGAAAAAAGCCGTGGCGTATTTACTTCCATATATTGAAGCAGAAAAGGACGGGAAAAGTTCTTATGCTGGGAAAATCTTAATGGCCACTGTAAAAGGTGACGTTCATGATATTGGAAAAAATATTGTGGGTGTCGTTCTTGCGTGTAACAACTATGAAGTGATTGACATTGGTGTCATGGTTCCAGCGGAAAAAATCATTCAAACAGCTATTGAAGAAAAAGTGGATGTGATTGGATTAAGTGGACTCATCACCCCAAGTTTGGATGAGATGGTGCACATGGCAAAAGAAATGGAGCGTGCGGGATTGAGTATTCCTTTATTGATTGGAGGAGCGACAACTTCTAAAGTTCATACAGCGGTGAAAATCGATCAGTTTTACAACGCCGGTCAAGCAGTTCATGTACTTGATGCTTCGCGTTCAGTTACGGTTGTCGAAAGTTTACTTGGGCCAAAAAAAGAGGCCTTTATTGCGAATTTGAAAGACGAATACATTCGTTTGCGTGAACACCATGAAAAACACCGTGCTGCCAAGGATCTGTTATCGCTTTCAGATGCTAGAGCCAATAAATCATCGCTCGATTTTTCCGATGTGAACATTGCCGTACCTAAGAAACTAGGAACACATGAATTGGAGGTTTCACTGGATAAATTAGTGCCTTATATTGACTGGACTCCTTTTTTCCAGACATGGGAACTACATGGGAAATTTCCTGCCATATTAAAAGATGACATTGTTGGAATTGAGGCTACAAATCTTTTCGAAGACGCACAAAAAATGTTGAAATCCATGGTGAGTGAATCGTGGGTAACAGCGAAAGCTATTTTTGGGCTTTATCGGGCAAATAGTAACGGTGACGACATTGAAATTCACGGTTCAACGAAAGATAATGAAGCCGTTTTTATTCAACGTACCCTAAGACAACAAACGAAAAAGGCAGTTGGACAAGCAAATATTGCCTTGTCGGATTTTATTGCACCGAAAGAAAGTGGGGAACAAGATTACATTGGTGCATTTGTGGTGACGACTGGAATTGGCTTGGATGAACACGTGGAAAGATTTGAAAAAGATCATGACGACTATAGTTCCATCATGGTGAAAGCATTAGCAGATCGATTAGCGGAAGCGTTGGCAGAGTATTTACATCACCTTGTTCGAGCCGATTATTGGGGCTACGAAAACGCGGAGGATTTTTCGAAGGAAGAATTAATTCAAGAAAAATACCGCGGTATTCGTCCTGCTCCAGGATATCCTGCTTGTCCGGATCACTTGGAAAAAAATACGATTTTCGATTTGTTGAATGCAACAGAGTCTATTGGCGTTTCCTTAACTGAAAGTTTAGCCATGACACCTGCGTCATCTGTGAGTGGATGGTACTTTGCACATCCAGACGCAAAATATTTTGGACTCGGAAAAATTACTGAGGAGCAAGTACAAAACATGGCTACACGCAAAGGAAAATCTTACGAATCGATTGCACGTTGGTACTCATCGGTTTTGGTTTAGTTAGCTTCTTTTTCGAAAAAAGCATCAATGGAATGTGGTCCTTGAAGTGCCGCTTGAACAGCTAGTTCATCACAGCGTTCATTTTCTGCATGTCCTGCGTGACCCTTTACCCAAACAAACTTCAATTTGAAGCGACTGTGGGACTTTAAATAACGCAACCAAAGGTCTTTGTTCTTTTTGTCTTTAAAGTCCTTTTTAACCCAACCAAAAACCCAGCCTTTGGTAATGGAATCGATGACATACTTGGAATCAGAATAAACGGTTACGGGGTATTTGTCAGATTTGATTTTCTCCAATGCAGCACAAACAGCCAATAACTCCATGCGGTTATTTGTCGTTTTTCGAAATCCTTCAGAAAGTTCTTTTCGTTGATTGCCAAAAATGAGAATTGCTCCATAGCCACCTGGGCCTGGGTTCCCGCGGGAAGAACCGTCTGTGTAAACTTTAATTTCTGACATATGTTTATACCAAGTTACTTGGATTTTAATCTTTTGGGATTATCACTCAAAAATGCGGTCCAAGAATCACCTTTTGTTTTATTGTGCTCCCCTATCCCATTGGAGAAATGGTGACAAACTGCTGCGGCCAATCCATCCGTTGCATCCAGATATTTTGGCATGTCTTGAAAATTCAACAGTTTTTGAAGCATGGCAGCCACTTGTTCTTTTGAGGCAGCTCCACTTCCAGTGATAGATTGTTTGATTCTTCTTGGAGTGTATTCCTCAAATGGAATGTTGTGGTTCAAGCAGGCAGCAATCGCCACTCCTTGTGCACGTCCTAGTTTCAGCATCGATTGCACATTCTTTCCAAAAAAGGGTGCTTCAATCGCCATTTCATCGGGTTTATACTCAGCGATGAGTCCGTTTAAACGATCAAGGATTCGTTTTAATTTGTCTGGATGATTCGCTAATTTATTTAATTGGATGATGCCAAAATTCAGCATGTGAAGTTGATTCTTCTTCACATGAATGAGTCCATATCCCATCACCGTAGTTCCAGGGTCAATACCAAGAATAATCTTGTCTTCCGTCATTTAATTCAATTCGGGTTTAAAGCTAATCAATGTTTAGAAATGGAAGTGCTCTCAACGTAAATCCTTTGCTAGATTTAATTCGCCGAAGAAATATTATCCTCTTCCACCAATGCATCTCCACGCATCCGCAACAACAATTGAATGAGGGCAACGACATCTTTTTCACAATAAATTCGAATGCGCTCTAAATCGTTTTCTTCGTAATAAACACGAGCTACATCCGCACCAGAAATATCATCTTTAGGCGTTGGGATTTTGAATACATGACACAGTAAAGCTAAAGAAGTAAACGCTTTATAATCACCAAATTTCCAAAGCTCCAAGGTATCTAAGTGATTAACTTCCCATGGTTTTTTACCTGCGATATCTAAAATTCCTGGAAGAGAGATTCCGTTAATCAACATGCGTCGGCAGATGTAAGGAATGTCAAACTCCTTCGAGTTATGTCCACAAATTACGTGATAGGCAGTATTATAATGTTCTTCCAATAGCTTTTTAAACTGTCGAAGTAATGTTTCTTCATCATCGTGCGCGTAGGATTTTAAGCGAATTGTTTTTCCGGTTGATGTATCTCGAACCATCCCCACAGAAATACACACAATTTTGCCAAACTCTGATAAAATTCCGCCTTTCTCATTGTAAATCGTATCGATGTTTTTTTCTGGACTAACTTGAAATCTATTCTTCGCATAAAAAAGTTCTTGTCCTTTTTCATCTAGGTCTTGATACTGATAAATTTGAGGAACTGTTTCAATGTCTAGAAATAGAACCTTTTCAAACTGAATTCTTGAAAGCATAGTATGTGATTTTAATATGAATATAGTTGAAAATCTTGATTAATCGAAGTAAAAACGTCAAATTTGCTAAAATTGATATATGTCCGAACAAATTATCATTTCAGGCCAAACAAAAAACGAAAAATATGAGTCTTTACTGCCTCAGATTTACGCATTGACAGAAGGTGAGTCCTCATGGATTGCTAATTTGGCAAATACTTCCGCGGCACTAAAAGATGCATTTGGATTCTTTTGGGTTGGATTTTATTTGGTGGATCACAAGCAACTTGTTTTAGGTCCCTTTCAAGGGCCCGTTGCTTGTACGCGTATTGCCTATGGAAAAGGAGTTTGTGGTGCTAGTTGGGAACGAAAAATGGCCATTCTTGTCCAAGATGTAGAAACGTTTCCAGGTCACATCGCGTGTAGTTCATTGTCCAAAAGTGAAGTGGTCATTCCTCTGGTGAAAGCGAACGAAGTGATTGGAGTATTAGATGTAGATAGTGATCAACTAAGTGATTTCGATGAGGTCGATGTCAAATATTTATCTGAACTTTGTACATGGCTCGTTTCCTTGCATTAATCACCGTTGTTTTATTGATTCAATCATGTGGTCAGATTGGCACGATTAACGGTGGACCTAAAGATGAAATTGCCCCGCAAATCACCTCGTCGAATTTAAAGGATAAACAATTAAACTTTTCTAAAAAAGTCATTGAAATAACCTTTGATGAATATGTCGAATTGAATAAAGCATCGGAACAAATTGTACTAGTTCCAGCAGATTCAAAACTGCAATGCCAATTAGCGAAGAAAACACTTTCTATTTCTTTTGATGATTCATTACAGAAGAATACAACCTACACCCTTTATCTGAATGCTGCCGTGAAAGATGTCACAGAGGGAAACGATTCACTCATGAAATTTACTTTTTCCACGGGTAAAGTAATTGATTCACTTTCATTATATGTTCGCGTATTCGATGCCTTCACAAAAGAGTGGACTTCGAAAGTCACTGTCGGACTTTACCCAAATTTCGAAGATGAGTCTCCACGTTATTTTACACAAAGTCAGACGAATGGAATTGCTCACTTTGAAGCCTTGCGAGCTGGAAGTTATTTCGTCAAAGCATTTACGGACAAAAACCAAGACTTACATATTCAAGCATCGGAAAGTCAAGGTTATAATTGGGATGCAATTACCTTAGACTCTAAGGTTTCGGACACGCTCCTTTTGCCTATTTCACTTCCCGTTCAAGAAGATAAAGTAAAAAACGCACGATTGATTCCACCCGGAATCATTGGTGTTCATGTTCCTGCAAATTTGGATCATGCGAACATTCGATTGAATGGACAAATACGAGATATCAATCAATTCATTGGTAGAGGAGAAGATAGTTTATTGGTCTCAATTGGCGAGGTAAAGGATATTGATTTGGAACTCATCATCGCAGAGGATACGATTGTTCTTCGAAATACCCCGAAACAACAAGTAGCAAAAATTGCGGTTCAATTGATCGAAAAAGAAGGGATACAAGATCGCTTTTTTCTATCCTGTTCCGATTTCATTCAATGGCTAGACACCAGTAAAATGAAATTAAGGAATATGGATGATAGTAGTTTTGTCGCATTTGAAGTAGATTTCCTTGCAAATGAATTTGAAATACGCCCAAAGAAATACGCGAAAAAATATCAATTGTCCATAGCCGAAGGGGCAATCCTCGGAAAGACACAAAATGTCTCCAATAAATTTCAAAAGGAAATTGAGGGGAAGCAAGACCGAGACTTCGGAGATTTAACGATTCAATTATCAGATACCATTTCTGCAGGGATCATTCATGTAATTCACAAAGACAAAGTCATTCGCATCGTACAATTTAATGAGACAGACAAAATCAAACTGAATGATTTAATGCCGGGAGAATACTCCTTTAAATTGCTCTTAGATCGAAACAAGAATGGAAAATGGGATCCAATTTCACCGATGACTAAAACATTAGCCGAGGAAGTGTTGTTATTTAAGACACCTGTCAAAATACGCGCAAATTGGGAGGTGGAAACCAATTTTGAAATTCAACGAAATAAACAATAACTAAACAAAACACATGAAAAAAATTATTCTTAGCAGTTTTATTTGCATCTCCCTGTTAACGCAAGCACAAGTTCAAACGCCAAAAGCAAGTCCAGTAGCAAAAGTTGAACAAAGAGCAGGACTCACAGACATTCGCATCAGTTACTCACGGCCGGCGGTAAATGAACGCAAAATTTTTGGTGAGCTTATTCCTTTCGGAGAAAGATGGAGATTAGGCGCAAATGAAAATACAAAAATCACCACAAGCGATGTCCTCATTTTTAGCTCAGGTATTTTGAAAGCTGGAACATATGCCATTTTTGCCACACCGAAAGCAGACAGTTGGGAAATCGATTTTTATACTGATACAACAAATTGGGGTTTGCCAGAGAAATGGGAGAAAGAAAAAGTTGCATTAACCGTAACAGCAAAAGTTAAGAAAATGCCAGCTTTAACTGAAAATTTGACAATTGCTATCGATGGGATGGAATTTAACAGTGCCGTCCTAAACATTACTTGGGATAAAACACAGGTATCATTTCCCTTTACACTAAACACCAAAGAAAAAGTGATGGCAAGCATTGATAAAGCACTTTCAGCAAGTACTGTTTCTGCAAACGATTATAATCAAGCGGCTAGTTATTATTTCGCAGAGCAAATTGACATGAAAAAAGCACTTGAATGGTCTACTAAAGCAGTGGAGATGAAGGGCACAAGTGCATACTGGATGACAAGATTGAAATCGCAATTGCAAGCAGCAAACGGAGACTTCAAAGGCGCATTGGAAACAGCAAAAATTTCCATGGAAGCGGCAGAAAAAGATAGTGATCAAAACTATGTTAAAATGAATCAAAAATCCATCGAAGAGTGGAGTAAAAAGAAATAACATTGTTTGAAAAGTACCGATACCACATTTGGCTGCACGTCATCATTTTCATGTGGGGATTTACCGGTATTCTCGGTAAATTAATTCACCTTGATGCCATCATCATTGTATGGTATCGTGTATTGATTGCGGCGCTTTTTCTATCCTTTTATTTTCTATGGAAGAAGAAATCTTTTTTCTTTCCTTTAAAACATGCATGGAAAATAATTCTTGTAGGAATCATTGTGGCCGGACATTGGATGACGTTTTATTACAGCATTCAACTTTCAACAGCATCACTTGGAATTTTATGCCTTTCTACCACAACCTTACATGTGACCTGGCTTGAACCAATCGTCATGAAGCGTAAGTTTTCATGGATGGAATTCTTGTTCGGTGTTTTAGTGATTTTCGGAATCTATTTCGTTGCACATGATTTCAGCGCACAAGAACGCACCGCATTATACTTTGGACTTGCATCTGCACTATTAGCAGCTTTATTCTCTGTTTTTAACGGACGCATTGCGCAGGATGTTGAATCCTCCTACATTACATTATTCGAACTTATCACTGGAATACTATTTATTGGAATAGTTCTTTGGACTACTGGAAAATTTACTTATCCCATGCTTAAAATGACAACATCTGATGCGCTTTGGCTTCTTTTTCTGGGAGTTGTTTGTACATCATTCGCATTTTTAATGACCATTGAAATCGTTAAAAAACTAGGTGCATTTACCGTGTCTTTAAGCATCAACTTGGAACCGGTTTATACAATCATACTGGCTATTTTCATTTTGAACGAACATAAATTACTAAATGTGAACTTTTATATAGGTTCAATGGTTATCATTCTAGTAGTGATTGCCAATGGACTTTACAAGAATTGGCTGGATAAAGCAGCACTAAAACAAAAAAATACATAAAATGGAATATACTAATCTTGGAAAATCAGGCTTGCAAATTAGCCGTCTTTCATTGGGTTCATGGTTAACCTTTGGAAAACAAATTGGCGACGACGTCGCAGAAAGACTGATGGACATCGCATACGAAAACGGAATCAATTTCTTCGATAATGCAGAGATTTATGCACGTGGGAAAAGTGAAGAAGTGATGGGTGCAATCCTTAAAAAGAAGAATTGGTCGCGCGATAGTTACATTGTAAGCAGTAAAGTTTTCTTCGGAAATGGCGGACAACTTCCAACACAAAAAGGACTTAACAGAAAACATATTTTCGAAGCCTGTGATCAAGCATTAAAACGCTTTCAACTAGACTACTTAGACTTATTTTTATGTCACCGTCCAGACAAACAAACGCCAATTGAAGAAACCGTTTGGTCCATGCACCAACTCATTATGCAAGGGAAAATCCTTTATTGGGGGACCTCTGAATGGAGCGCACAAGAAATCATGGAGGCACATATGTTTGCCAAACAAAATCATTTAATCGGTCCAGTTGTTGAGCAGCCAGAATACAACATGTTTACCCGCAATAAAGTAGAAGTTGAATTTTCACAGATGTACAAAACAGTAGGATTAGGTACAACTATTTGGTCACCATTGGCAAGTGGGATTTTAAGTGGGAAATACAATATGGAGTTCCCGGAAGACACGAGACTTGGAATGGACGGACTTGAATGGTTAAAAGAAAAAAACCTCACAGTTGAACGAATTAATGTCGTTAAAAAGCTGAACACTTTGGCTTCAGATTTAGAGATGACTTTACCAATCCTTGGACTTGCTTGGTGTTTGAAAAATCCGAATGTGAGCACTGTTATCATTGGCGCAAGTAAAGAATACCAATTGGTAGAGAACTTAAAATCCCTTGATGCCAAAGAAAAATTAACAGTAGAAGTGATGGAAGAGATAGAATTGATTTTGAATAATAAACCAAAACATCCGGATCATTAACAAACAATTATTAAAATTGACTGTTACCCCCTTTAAATCATTAAATTTGCAAAGCAATTTTTCAGTAGCATGATCGAAACAGATATTATCATTATTGGAGCGGGTCCTGTTGGACTATTTACCGTTTTTGAAGCAGGACTTTTAAAGTTACGCTGTCATTTAATTGACTCTTTACCTCAGGCAGGTGGACAATGTTCAGAAATTTATCCTAAGAAACCCATTTACGATATTCCAGGTTTCCCTTCCATTTTAGCAGGTGAATTGATTGACAATTTAATGGAACAAGCCGCTCCGTTTAAACCAGGATTTACCCTTGGAGAAGCTGCCGTTTCAATTGAAAAAACAGTTGATGAAAAATTCATTGTAACAACGATAAAAGGAACCAAACATGTTGCTCCGATTGTTATGATTGCGGGTGGACTTGGTGTATTTGAACCAAGGAAACCACCTATTGACAACATCGTTGATTTTGAAGATAAAGGCGTAGAGTACATCATCAAAGACCCAAGTATTTATCAAGATAAAGTATGTGTCATTGCAGGAGGTGGTGATTCTGCATTGGACTGGTCAATCTATTTAACTGAACGAAAAATCGCTAAAAAAGTCTATTTAGTGCATAGAAGCAGCTCGTTCCGTGGACATTTAGATTCAGTACAAAAAGTCATTGACATGGCTGGAACAGGTGAAATCAATTTAATTACAGAAGCAGAGGTGACAGGTTTGTCAGGTGCCGATGGATTAGAGAAAGTTCACGTGACACATCAAAAAGACGGGGAAATTCTAATTGACGCAGATCATTTCATTCCACTTTTTGGTTTGAAACCAAGTCTTGGCCCAATTGGAGACTGGGGACTAGAAATAGAAAAAAGTGCGATTAAAGTCAATACCTTAGACTACTCAACAAATATCCCGGGAATCTACGCGATTGGTGATGTGAATACCTACGAGAATAAATTGAAATTGATTTTGTGTGGATTCCACGAAGGAACACTCGCTGTTCAATCTGCATTTGCTCGTATACACCCAGAGAAAAAGAATGTCTTGAAATACACGACTGTAAACGGCGTTCAAGGATTTTAATTGGTTTTTTGATATTCGTTTGAAAGAAGTAACTTTGGTCAGATGAATCGCTGGACAGTAAATTCCGTTGTAGTACTTGGACTTGTGTCCATTTTTAGTATCCTTTTGGTGCAATTTGTATGGATGCGCAGCACCGTGGAAATGCAAGCAAAGAACATTGCAATTCAAGAAAAAGAGGACAGTTTAAATCTACGTGAATTTTCTCAACAAGCGCATAGTGCATTGCGCGAAGT
>CAIRMS010000184.1 GCA_903879765.1 uncultured Flavobacteriales bacterium | reverse complement strand
TTTTGCTAGTATATCCACGCGTTTCCATTTGCCATTGAAATTGTGTTTGTTCGCTTGTAACTCGTGTTCGTTTACTAGAGCGAAAAAATCATCCCCTGAGACAGGAAAGGACTTCGTTAAACAACGATAAGTATCCATTTCCGGGAATTCCGCACCGAGTTTATAGGGTTTTAGAATATTTGCTTTGCGCAGATACGCTTTGATTCGTTTCGAAACAACCGCTCCACCAATTGTCACAAGTATTTCCGGTGCAAAAGAAGCATCATTTTGATCAAAACCATTTAAGGTGCGGTCAATGCAATGAATGAAGCGCTCATGTTGGATGTTTGACGTATTCTCCACCAACACTACAACATTTGGAAAAGAAGCAAACTTCATAAGCTCCTGTTGCAATCTTGGATTTGACTCCATCTGTCCGCACAATACGAGCGTTTTGTATTCATTGAATTCTGAAATGATTTCACTCATTTCAGCTTCCTCTATGCGTTTCGGTAGGGAAGGATCCGGCAAACGAAAATCATAATTCGTCGTTTTTTCAACAGTTTGATAAAGTGGCTCGTTTAATCCCACGTTCAAATGAATGGGACCTTTCCAATTGCTTTCATTTATTCGCAACAACGAAGCTAGATTTCGTTGCTGCGTTTCGATGGATGTTTGATCAAACAAATCTTCGTCGAATTCCAAACTTCCAAGAATGTGATTTTTATAGACATCGCGTTGAACAATCGTTTGACCATCACCGTGGTTAATCCACGATGCGGGACGATCGGCGGACAATACTAAAAGTGGAACAGAGCGGTAATACGCTTCGGATACAGCTGGATAGTAATTCAAACAAGCACTTCCGGAAGTACAACAAAGCGCAACGGTTTCACCTAGTTCTTGTGCCATTCCGAGTGCAATGAATCCAGCGGAACGTTCGTCATGAACGACAAATGTCTCGATTTCAGGGTGTTCATCAAAGGCAATGGAGAAAGGAGCATTTCTCGACCCAGGAGAAACAACCACTTTTCGAATGCCGTAAGCTAAAAGCTGATCGACAATCAATTGCACCATGATTTTAGAGCTAGAAATCATCCCGCAAAAATACCAAAATTTAAAGGAGGTTGAGTAGGGTTTTGCTTTTATTTTCGGTTTCTTCCCATTCTTTTTCAGGATCCGATTCAGCAGTAAATCCACCACCAAGATAGAGGTAGATTTGGTCTCCAATAATTTGGGCACAACGCAAGTTAACAAAGATGTTCATTTCCTCGGCTTGCAATTCTCCAATCATTCCGGAGTAGAAAGATCGATCGTGCTTTTCATTGTTTAAAATCCATTCACTTGCCTCTTGAACAGGAGTTCCGCTCACAGCTGGAGTAGGATGGAGGTCTTTTGCGATTTGCCATGCTTGAAACGAATCTGACTTCCATTGAAAATCGGTTCGTAGGTGCGATAAAGGTCCGGCTTGAACTGTTTTTGGTCCTTCAGATCTTAAATCAGAAACGTTGTGATTTTGCAATAATTCAGCTAAATAATGACTCACAAATGCTTGTTCTTCTTTTTCCTTTTCACCCCAATCACTTGTGTCATTCGCTTTTTGTGTTCCAGCCAATGCCATGCTTTCAAAATGACCGTTTTTTCCACTGACCAAAATTTCCGGTGATGCGCCAATCCATTCTCCTAATTGCGGGTCCTGAAAATAATAAACGAATGCGTTTGGATAGGCTTGCACCAAGCGTTCAAACAAAGTCAATCCATTTATTGAGAGAGAAACCTCCTTAATTCTTGAATAAACGATTTTCTTTAAAGATTGATTGGAAGATAGTATTTCGATGATTTCACTCGCTTGCTTAATGTAAGCATCTTTTGAAATGACAAAGGGTACTTTCGGTGTAATTACGTCGTTATTTTCAAGTGAACTTGATGTGAAAACGAACTTATTTTTTTGATTGAAATCAGATAATATAAAACCTTGAATATCATCAGTTAAATTCGGTTTAAAACAACCTTTTCTGCTGACTATTTCTTTTCCTGGAAATCGGTAATAAAGCATCTATCCTTTTCACTATTTGACTACAATTCTAACACACAGAATTGGATTGTGTTCAAAGATACACATTCTGTAAAGTATCCGAATGGATTCAAGGCACTAGACCGGAATAGTTTTGTACTTTTGCGCCTTCAAATAAAACCTCCCATGAAAATTCTTTTCAGTTATTTAGGACGCTACAAATCATTGGTCTTTTTAGCCCTTGTTTTAGCGAGTATCAATCAAGTTTTCTCTTTGTTGGATCCTTTTATTTTTGGGAAGATTTTAGATCGATTTGCAACGCATCCGAAGGATTTTACTGAATCACAGTTTATTAATGGTATCGGTTGGTTAATTGCCGCAGCAATTGGTGTCGCAATGGTGAGTCGTACAGCGAAGGCATTTCAAGATTATAGCATCAACCTGATCATTCAAAAGTTGGGCGCGGACATTTACACGGATGGACTGAAACATACCTTGCAAATTGCCTATAATGAATTCGAGGATCAACGCAGTGGTGAAACATTGAACATCCTTCAAAAAGTTCGCACAGATGCAGAACGATTCATTATGAGTTTTATCAATATCCTTTTTGTCTCGATTGTTGGATTGGTGTTTGTCATGGTGTACGCGTTTACAGTTCAACCTGGATTAATTCTTTTATACTTGTTTTCAGCTGCTGGATTGAGTTTCTTCATTAGTTTCTTATCCAAACGCATCAAGAAAGTACAGATGACCATCATGAGCGAAACGAAGCAATTGGCGGGAAGTACGACGGAAAGTTTACGTAACATTGAATTGATCAAAAGTTTAGGCTTAACACAGCAGGAAACAGATCGTTTGAATGACCGAACGCGTAAAATCCTCCTTTTAGAATTGAAAAAAGTACGTCAAGTGCGCAGTATCAGCTTCATTCAAGGAACAACGGTGAACTTATTGCGTCAGTCCATCATGTTTATCTTGATGTATTTATTGTTCCACGGATCCTTGTCCCTTGGTCAAATCATGACTTTGCAATTCTATTCCTTCTTTATCTTTGGACCATTGCAAGAAGTTGGGAACGTCATTATTGCTTACCGTGAGGCGGAAGCATCTTTGAATAATTTCGAAAAAATCATCAACACGCCGATTGAAGAGAAACCAGAAAATCCGATTCCATTGAATGCAATTGAGAAATTAGCGTTCAGTGATTTGACTTTTAGACATAAATCTTCCAGTTACGATGCTCTAAGTAACATCAACTTTGAAGTGCAAAAAGGCGAAACAGTCGCGTTTGTTGGCCCAAGTGGATCTGGAAAAAGCACCTTGGTGAAATTGCTCGTAGGCTTGTATTCCACGCCAACGGGAAAAATCTACTACAACGGAATTGAATCCACGAGTATTGATCGCGATGAATTACAACAACAATTGGGATTTGTCACGCAGGATACGCTGTTGTTCGCAGGAACGATTCGTGAAAACCTATTATTCACGAAACCGGAAGCGACACAAGAACAATTGGACTTCGCCTTGAGTCAAGCGTCGTGTGAAAGCATGTTAGCACGAAGTGAGCACGGAATCGACACGGT
>CAIRMS010000183.1 GCA_903879765.1 uncultured Flavobacteriales bacterium | reverse complement strand
GTCGCTCCCAACTTTAAGAAATAAGCATTTCTTTTAATTTCAGTAGTACTATTTGATCGATTGGAAATGTTAGATCTTTTTCCATTATTTCCATAAGTGGTACCCATCTTTGTTTTTCTGTTTCTTCTTGAAATGGAATCGAGTAGGGGTTATTCCCTTGAATTTCTGGCTGATGAATTTTTACTAAATAGTAGAAAGCCACGAGTTGTTGTGCTGGATCAAAAGCGGATACTTGTTTAAAATCATTGAAGTAAAAAAAAGAGGAGTCCAACATTTCTGCTGACAACTCCTCTTGTAATTCTCTTCTTAGTGCATCGATTACACCTTCATTTGCTTCTATACCTCCACCAGGAAATTTTGTAAAAAAGTGTCCAAAACGAAATTCATCAGAAAGAAGGATGCGTTTATGCTCATCAATAATCAATGCGTAAACACGAAGATTAAAACGATGTTTCAATGCTTATTTTAAAAATTTAAAGTTCTTTCCGATATAAACCGAAGTATCACCTAATTCTTCTTCAATGCGTAAAAGTTGATTGTATTTTGACATACGATCACTACGTGAAGCAGAACCCGTTTTGATTTGTCCTGTATTAAGTGCAACTGCAAGATCAGCAATGGTGTTATCTTCGGTTTCACCACTTCTATGACTCATTACAGAAGTATAGCCATTTCGTGTTGCCATTTGAACTGCTTCAATCGTTTCCGTTAAGGTACCAATTTGATTCACTTTAATCAAGATAGAATTGGCAATCCCTTCCTCAATACCACGAGAAAGACGTTGTGTATTCGTTACAAATAAATCGTCACCAACTAACTGAATTTTGTTTCCAAGTTTTTCAGTAGCAAGTTTCCATCCTTTCCAATCGTCTTCTGCTAGACCGTCTTCAATGGAAATGATGGGGTATTTTTCGCACCAATTCACCCAATAGTCAACCATTTGTTCGGAAGTCATATCTGTATTGGTAGATTCAAAATGGTAAATTCCTTTTTCATCGTTGTAAAATTCAGATGCCGCAGCGTCCAATGCGATATGCATATCAACTCCTGGAGTGAATCCTGCTTTTTGAATGGCTTCTATCACCACTTGAATTGCTTCTTCGTTGGATCCAAGACTTGGAGCGAATCCACCTTCGTCACCCACATTTGTGGACATTCCTTTTTCTTTTAAAACGCTTTTTAAGTGATGGAAAACTTCAGTTCCCCAACGAAGTCCTTCTGAAAAAGAACTTGCACCAAACGGCATCACCATAAATTCTTGGATGTCGATTAAGTTATCAGCATGAGAACCACCATTCAAGATGTTCATCATAGGCACAGGCATTGTAACTGCACCAACTCCTCCAATGTATTGGTATAAACTCATTCCGGCTTCTTGTGCAGCGGCACGAGCAATCGCTAATGAAGTTCCTAGAATAGCATTCGCTCCAAGTTTTGATTTGTTTGGTGTCCCATCTAAATCAATCATGATGCGATCCAATCGTTTTTGATCGAAAACATCTTCACCTTGTAACGCTTCATTGATGATTGTATTGACATTTACAACCGCTTTAAGCACTCCTTTGCCTAGGTAACGAGAATTATCACCGTCACGCAATTCCATCGCTTCATGAGCGCCTGTAGAAGCTCCAGACGGAACTGCTGCGCGTCCAAGAATACCATTGCTTGTAAACACATCAACTTCTATTGTTGGATTTCCTCTAGAGTCTAAGATTTGTCGGGCGTGAATGTCTGTAATGTAGCTCATGTTATGATTTAAATTGGTTCATATTATCAATGAATTGATCGAATAAATACCTGGAGTCATGAGGACCAGCTGAAGCTTCCGGGTGATATTGAACGGAGAAAACAGGTTTTCCTTCTAATTCTATTCCAGCAATTGTATGGTCATTTAAGTGAACATGAGTCACTTTTACTTTATCTTGAGTTTCAATACTGTCTTTTGAAATCACAAATCCGTGATTTTGAGTAGTGATTTCGCCTTTACCCGATTTTAAGTTTTTTATCGGATGATTGATTCCACGGTGCCCGTTGAACATTTTTTCCGTTTGTAGTCCTTGACTCAATCCTAAAATTTGATGTCCGAGGCAAATGCCAAAGACTGGTTTACCTGAGTCAGCCAGTTCTTTCACTAAAGAGATGGAATTTTTCATCACTGATGGGTCACCTGGTCCGTTTGACAACATATATCCGTCTGGTCGGAAAGCATCCATTTCTTCTTTCGTAGAGTTAAGCGGAAAAACTTTCACGTGACATCCACGCTCTACCAAGCAACGAATGATGTTCTTTTTGACACCGAAATCGATTAGGGATACACGGTGAATAGGGTTTTCAGGTTTTACTTCAAATGCTTCTTTTGTTGAAACCCTTGAAGACAATTCTAATCCTTCCATGGATGGTATTTCCGACAATTTTTGCTTTAATTGATCCACATCCAAAATTTCTGAAGAGATGATGGCATTCATTGCTCCTTTGTGACGAATATGTCGAACTAGAGATCTCGTGTCAATATCTGAGATGCCCACCGTTCCATTACGTTCCATTAAATCTTGAAGCGATTCATTAGCAGACGATCTAGAATAGCCGTTTGAAAATTTCTTTGTGACTAATCCGGCAATTTTAATTGAATCAGATTCGATTTCATGTTCATGCACACCATAGTTTCCAATATGTGCGGTTGTCATTATTAATAGTTGACCAACATAAGAGGGATCTGTGAAAACCTCTTGATATCCTGTCATTCCTGTATTAAAAGCGATTTCACCTCCGGTTGTACCTATTTTCCCAATAGCGATTCCTTCGAATACGGTACCATCTTCAAGTACTAAAATTGCTGGTTGATTTTGTTGCATGAATAAATTTTAGTCAAAATTAGAAACTCTAGGTCAAATGAGGTTATTATAAACCAAAAAAGGCTGATAAAATCCGCCTTTTTTTATTAACAATGTGTCAACTTATGCTTTTTCTTCTGTGTTTTCTGATTCGTCAGAAGCTGGAGCTTCTTCCGTTGTAGATTCTGGTGCAGCTTCTTCAGCAACAACTTCTTCCACTACTTCAGCAATAGGAGTTTCTTCAGCAGCAACTTCTTCCACTACTTCAGCAATAGGAGCTTCTTCAGCAACTACTTCTTCCGCTACTTCAGCAACAACTTCTTCAGTCGCTTCAGTTGCTTCAACAGCTACTGAATCTTCTTTCTTGGCACCACCACGACGAGAGCGACGAGTAGTTTTCTTTGTGTTATCGTTGTTGTACAATTCGTTGTAATCAACCAATTCGATCATACACATTTCTGCGTTATCTCCTAAACGGTATCCAGTACGAATAATACGTGTATATCCACCAGCGCGATTAGCAATTTTCGGAGCTACTTCACGGAATAATTCAGTTACCATTTCTTTGTTTTGAAGGTAAGAGAATACAACACGACGTGAGTGAGTAGAATCTGTTTTTGCTTTCGTTAAAATCGGTTCTACGAAAACGCGTAACGTTTTAGCTTTAGCGATAGTAGTGTTAATACGCTTGTGTTCGATTAATGAACAAGCCATATTTTGAAGCATTGCTTTGCGGTGGCTTGTTTTTCTTCCTAAGTGATTTATTTTATTTCCGTGTCTCATGACTAAAATTTCTAATCTTTGTCTAATTTATATTTCGCAACATTCATCCCGAAAGTTAATCCTTTGTTATCAACCAAATCTTCCAATTCCGTTAAAGACTTCTTACCGAAGTTTCTGAATTTTAACAAGTCAGATTTCGCGTAAGAAACAAGGTCTCCTAACGTTTCAACATCAGCAGCTTTCAAACAATTCAAGGCACGTACGGATAAATCCATATCTACCAATTTCGTTTTTAATAACTGACGCATGTGAAGAGAAGTTTCATCGAATTCTTCTGATTCAGCTTTAATTTCACTATCTAATGTAATACGCTCATCAGAGAATAACATGAAATGGTGGATTAAAATTTTAGCAGCTTCTTTTAGCGCTTCTTTTGGATGAATTGAACCATCAGTTTTAATATTAAAAACTAATTTTTCGTAATCTGTTTTTTGTTCTACACGGTAATTTTCGATTGTGTATTGAACATTAACGATTGGAGTAAAAATTGAATCAATAGAAATTGTACCAAATGAAGCGTTCGCAGTTTTGTTTTCCTCTGCAGGAACGTAACCACGACCTTTAATAATTGTCAATTCCATTTCAATTTTCACAGACGTTTCCATATTGCAAATCACTAAATCAGGATTTAACACTTGGAATGCGCTTGTAAATTTACCGATATCACCTGCTGTTAATTGGTTTTGACCACCAACAGATACAATAACAGTTTCAGAATCTGTTCCTTCAATTTGACGTTTGAAACGTACTTGTTTCAAATTCAAAACGATTTCAGTAATATCCTCAACCACACCTTTAAGTGTAGAAAATTCGTGGTCTGCACCCTGAATTTTAACAGAAGAAATTGCAAATCCTTCAAGCGAAGAAAGTAGAATTCTTCTTAAGGAGTTACCTACAGTGATTCCGTATCCAGGTTCAAGTGGACGAAATTCGAACTCTCCGTTGAATTCATCGGAGTTGAGCATGATAACCTTATCTGGTTTTTGAAAATCCAATATTGCCATTTTCTATCGCTTAGGTTTATTTAGAATATAATTCGAC
>CAIRMS010000182.1 GCA_903879765.1 uncultured Flavobacteriales bacterium | reverse complement strand
TAGTGATATTAAAGGGTAACTACCACAAACTAATGGTGATTTATAACTAAAAAAGTACAATGAGATTTTTCATTGAATTATACAAATAAAACTTTTTAGAAGTTATTCAAGGTTATAAACAAATCTAAACATCATTTCGTGTATAAGTATGTTTTGCTTTTCTAGTAAAACATGGGATTTCATGAAGTTTAAAAATCATAATAGTGAATAACTATTACTGTTTGTTAATAGTGATTACCTTTGTAAAACAAACATATATAAGAAATGATTATTCCAATAGGTTGCGATCACGCAGGATTTAAGACGAAAGAACTTATAGTTAATCACCTAACAAAGAAAGGTTTACAGGTGAAAGATTTTGGCTGTTACTCTGAAACGAGTATTGATTATCCGGATTACGCGCATCCAGTGGCTCAAATGGTAGAAGAAAATTCCGGTATGTTGGGAATTTTATTGTGTGGATCGGGTAATGGAATTAATATGACAGCGAATAAACACGCTGGTATTAGAAGTGCTTTGTGTTGGGAGAAAGAGATAGCAGAATTAGCTAGATCACATAATGATGCTAATATTATTGCGATTCCAGCAAGATTTGTTTCGGAAGAATTAGCAATTGAAATGGTAGATGCGTTTTTATCTACCGTTTTCGAAGGAGGTAGACACCAAAACAGAATTGATAAGATCCCTTGTTAATTCGATTTAATTAATACTTCTACACGTCGATTAGCCTCTTTTTCTTCTTCTGATTGAGGATCTTTATAGATTGGTTTCGTATTTCCAAAACCAATAGCTTTTAATCTTTTTACATCCACACCTCCTTCTACAAGGTAGTCAACAACTTTTTGTGCACGCCTTTTAGATAATCTCATGGAAACTAAGTTTTTGTCATTGTCTTCATTTACATGTCCGTGCACTTCAATGTATGTATTCGGATTTAAAATTAAAAAATCCCGCAATCGCTTTAATTTTGGATAGGATTCCTCTAGAATAGTTGCTAGTCCCGCCACAAAATAAACATCCTCTAATCCAGAAACCACCCCTTCTTTAATGGGTTTTAACCAAATGGTATCTTTAAAATTAGAATTTATTGGAATAGGTGTGTTATTTAAATCGGAGGATAAATAACCCTCTGCATCAACACGGATTGTTCCTGCTTTAATTTTTTTCAGCAGATTCATTTCCACATCACTCCCCCTGTAAATACCATTTATTTCCGTTGATCCTTGTAATAAAAGTCTAGCTTGAACAGCTTTTTTGTTCGTTAGATCTCGAACAACAATGGAATAAATCGGTAATTCATCATTGTAAACAAGGTTGAGCGGCCATGTTTTATTTAATTCAGACTCATCCAGTTGAAAGGAAAAAACGGTTGTAATTTCTTGTTTTACCTTTTCTTTTGATATGAATACAATGTAGTATTGCTCATTTTCATCAACAACAATTTCTGTAGAAAGTATTTTTAATGAGTCTATAGATTTTTCTAAAATAACTTGTAGATTCTGTTCTTTAAGTGAGGTACAGATATTACCTTGTTTTTCTTTTAAGATTAAAACATGTCCATCTGCCAACGCTTGATTTTTACTAAAGGTAATATTCAAGTTGCCTTTATTTTCAGCTGTGAAATGAATCCATATTTGATTCAGTGATGGAGAAGAAACATGTTGAAACACACCTTCTGATGGAACGGCTCCTTTTTTACCGGTAAAGGATAATGAATACGAACCGGAAGGATTCACATCGAGCGCATTTTCACAAGTGGAATAGTCCTTCTGTTGTGAAAAGGTAAGAAAGGGGATGAAGAATACTAAAATAAAACTTCGCACCTTCCGTTTAACGCATTATTTCATCTTTAGTTTCAAGTTACCCAAAACTTCTGTTGTTAGAAAAAATCCTGATGAACCCAATTGAATCCCTGAAACAGCCAATTTATCTACGGTTCCTGATAGAAATACACCTTTATCTAGTTCTGAATTTAGTTGTTGTGTTATGGAGTTTTTTGTTTCTTTCAGAAGAGGATTTAAATCATATTTTGCCGATTTATTTAATTCTTCTAAAATGCGTTTATCAAAGATCCATTTAGCGCTTTTCAGCAGCACATTTTTAGAGTTGATATCATAGGATAAATCACTTAACACAAAAAATTGATCCTCTGTGATGAATGGTGTTCCAACAAGGAAAAACACGCCGTTTTTAGATCCAGAAAAATAAACTTGAATAATCAGCTTTTGTTCTTGATTACCTAAAATTTGGAGAGAATCAACGATAATTTCTTTTCCCTTAAATGGAATTTTATATCCACGCAAATCCTTATTCATGAGTTTATTTATAGAATCATACGATGCTTTCACAAGGATATTTAAGGCATAACCTTGCCCAGGAATATATTTCACTTGTTTGGGCAAATCACTGTATGTCGTTTGTTCTTTATTTGTCGTAATAAACGGCTCCAAGGTCAATTGTGCTGTTAATTCACTCCTTTTATTCATGGAATTAAAGCTTACCGGGCTTAGCGCCATGCTTTTGGGTTTCAAATAAAGCAGCCCATAACCACTTAAGTCTATGGGTTCTTCCAGTTTGCGCCAAACATCTTTCATAGAAGAGCGAATGTCAACCGATTCTATTTGTCGATCAATGTCTTTTTCCAATGATTGCAATTGACCTTTTACTTGTTTTTCTACTTGGTTTGTCGCATCGTATTTAAAGACGGTAATCTCACAAGGATCCAAAACGTCGAATTTTTTCAACTTTGTTTCTGTGTTGAATGTGTATGAATCAGTAATAGAAACAGTTGTATTATATCCAACTTTCACCCTGCGCATTGGTTCGCCCACACCACAACTTGCTGATATTCTTGGCACGGCGCAAGAACCATTTTCATTCCACAGCTCATGGCATTTAGGACAATAATTTAACTTTAATTCAAATTTTCCATCCACCTCATAATATAAACTCGTTTGTTTCAATTGAAAGTCAATCGGCTCGCGAAGAAATTTATAAGTAAAACTTACTCCTTCACATTGTTCTTGTTTTCCCTCAAAACTTTTTGGCAAGGATTTTTCCACTTCCTTCAGTTGACTTTGTAAGTCAATTTCAATAGGCACGTTTATGTGAGAAATAGCAATTACGGGCATTGGTGGGTCCATTAGTTCCACTACCGGTTCGGGAATGTGGATGGATTTACAGGACCAACTTAAAATCGGCAGTAAAAAAAGGAGGTATTTCATGATGGATGATTTCACGAAACGAAGGTAGGAGAT
>CAIRMS010000181.1 GCA_903879765.1 uncultured Flavobacteriales bacterium | reverse complement strand
TTTGTCGAGAGTTTATCAAGAATTCCTTGCGCTTTCGCATCTTGAGAAAATGCCGATCCAGCGTTCAGGATGAATACGGTCAAAAGGAGGTAAAGTGATTTCATATCTTAAATTTCAGTGCAAATATCAGAAATTATGCCAAGAACTAAAAATATAGTTAACGAATGATGATTAAAGGTTTATTCACTAATTGCTTTTCTGATTCAATTTGAAGGATATACGTTCCACTAGAGATGTTTTCAGGGATTTCAAATAGTATGCCCTCGAATTTTCGTTCCA
This sequence comes from uncultured Flavobacteriales bacterium, assembly GCA_903879765.1. Taxonomy (GTDB): domain Bacteria; phylum Bacteroidota; class Bacteroidia; order Flavobacteriales_D; family Crocinitomicaceae; genus UBA952. The sequence continues at coordinate 6,285 of CAIRMS010000181.1, read as the reverse complement.
TCTTAAGGGATTTTCCATCTGGTGAAATCAACTGAATTTTCTTGATTCCATCACCTTCAATGTTCAAGCATGTTCCACTTTGAATCGGGTTGGGATAAATGGAGAATGTATTTTCAATGGATTCATTGATGTTTGCCATCGATCCTAGGTTAATGTTATCCAAATAAATGTTATTTCCCCATCCGCCTTTGTTTCGGAAAGCTACCTGCAGATTTGTTTGTCCAAGGTAGGCGCTTAAATCAACAGAGTCTGTTCGCCATTGTTGTGCTGTAGGAATGAATGAACTTTGATTATCAGGAGAAGTTGCTAAGTCAGTTCCGCCTTTTAAATACACTTGCTGGAAACTTACACCACAATCGGTTGAAATCATCACAGCTAATGTATCTGAATAACCAGCTCCCCAACGTGCGTAAGCAACATCGAAATATACGTATGGTTGAATGTCCAAAACACTTGCGTCCAAAGGCATCACTAAATCATCGAAGGATTGTTGTGAATCAATGTCGTAATTATTAAAAATAGCTGATTTCGTAGAATTCCCGAATCCACCCGCACTGGTAGATAAACTCCACGTTCCACCACCATCTTGGTTGTTGATGCTCCAACCATTTGGCAAGAAATTAGATTGAAAATCTTCGTTAATTCCTGTTTGTAATTGAAAGAATGAAACGTTCACTGTTAAACTATCTGTATCGGTATTTCCTGCGGCATCGGTGATTTGTAAAATCGCCAAATGATCACCTGCAGTTGGGAACAATACGGAAGGATTTCGTTGCGTTGAGTTAGTTGGGAATCCAGTAGGGAAGGTCCAGTTCCACGTTGCATTTGTATGATTTAAAAAGGAATGGTCTTCGAAGTAAAACGAGTCCACCGCGCAAACAGCAACTTGACTCAGTTTATCGACGGTGATTCTACAAATGGGAAGTGTTGGGTTTTCAGTTAAACTACTTTGAAAAATCCCTTTTCCGTAAGATGCCAATCTAATTTTCGCATCACGGTAAAACGGTTTGAGGATATTTCCGTTAATAAAGGTTGGTAAACCGGCGTTATCTAACGTGAAAGCAGTGGAATTATTGCGGTAATACATGGCTTTATTCGTCGCAACATAGATTCCTCCATCTGTTCCGGCAATATGAGCAATGGACTGTACACTTTCGTTATTCAAAATGGAATTCGTCCAATTGTCCCATGTTTGACCACCATTACTTGTTTTAAAGACTTTGTTTCCGTTAGCTCCACTTGGATAGGCAATCCACAATTCATTTTCGTTTAATGGACTAATAGAAAGCAGCATGCGACGGCTGTTTCCACCTGGAATTGTAAGCTGTGACCAAGTTTGTCCACCGTCGATTGTTTTCCATAGTTTCCCTGTGTTTCCCGAAGCAGGTTGTTGATTTAGGTAAATGACATTTGGATTAGAGGAAGAAACCTCGATGTATTTCACTTGGTCGTTTGCCGTGTTTCCAAAAGTAAAAAGCACATTGAACGAGGCACCCGCATCCGTGGTTTTATAAAGCTTATTTTCTCTTCCCATATAGGCAATGCTATAGCAATTTGGATGGAATTCCATTTCGCTAGATTCCGCAGCATAGTAACTTTCATTCGGTGCATTTCCAAAAGGCGCTCCTGAAATTGGATCATTTAAATTGTAAGGAATGCGTTTCCCACCAATGTCAGAGAAATATGTTAAACGATTTCTCCCTGGATTCACATATCCTGTAGGTGCCTCGCCACCTCCAAGTTCTAGGAAATTTCCAGCTCCATAATTCTCGTGGTAAGCCAAATTTCCATTGTGGTACAAGCCACCAACCAGTACGTCTTCATTCCATCCGGAGCCGAAGCCCCAATAATCTGACCCGCGAACTCCGGACATGCGGAATTCAGGTTCTGTTGCGAAAAAATCGTTGGAATGGTAGATTCCACCATCGGTAGTAATCCACGTTTCATTTCCGATAACTCTGAAATCTTGATTGTCAACATGCATCGATAAAGGTCCACCAACATATCCTGAAACGGAGCTAAATGTTGCGCCACCATCTGTTGATTTATAAACGTTTAGTCCACCAACAAAAATAAGATTCGGATCAACAGGTGATGCCATGAACGCACAATTGTAAAATCCTTGGTGGTAAAGCCAAGTGCTTGTTCCAATCGCTAAATTTATGTGAGTGGTGGTGTAGGGACCGCCAACAGGTCCATTTGGAAGCGTCCACGTTGTTCCTCCGTCATTACTTCGGTAAACACCGATGTATCCGAGGTCATTTGGTTTCGATTCTCCGATTAAATATGCGTAAACGCGATTGGGATCAGCGGGTGTAACTGCAATGCGCGCACCACCATCATTTCGCGCTGGATCTGTTGATGTATACCAACCATTTGACTGTACAAGCCACGTTTGTCCAGCATCTGTTGATTTTAGAAATTCACAATTCAAGGTGCTTGCATTGTGTTTGACCAAATACAGGATTGTGCTGTTTGCTGTATTTGCTTTGATGTCGTAACACGCTTCGGAATAGGGTTGTGTCCAATTTAAACCACCATCTGTACTTTTGAAAAGTCCTTTATCTGTTGCCGCAAAAACTACGTTGTTATTCCCTGGGTTTATAAAAATCTCGTTCACGCCAAAATTAGAATTAGGAAGCACATTTATCCAAGTCGTTCCTCCATCTAATGAACGGAAAACCCCTTTGTTTCCACCAGCAAACACGATATTTGGATTGGAATAATCGACTTCAACCGAAGTTACACCACTTCCAAAATCTAGTGCGAGAGAAATACACGTCCAATTGGCACCTCCATCTATACTTTTGTAAACTTCGCCTGGCTCCGTTCCGCAATAGCAAACATTTGGTGAATTCAAACATTGATCAAAACTGTACACATTTGTTTGACCAGATCCTTGTGTTAATCCTTCTTGGAAATTTGTAATCGGACCAACAACGCTCCAATTCGATGTTTTTTGCTGCTGTTGTTTGCGTAAATAGTCTTTGTCTATTTGTGCTTGTGTTTCTTCACTTGGTTTGATGATGAATCCAGCTTCATTGAGGTAGGGCAGCGCAGCTCTTCTCCAGCGTTTGTAATATTGTGTATGATACGACTTGGTGAAGTCATGTTCGGCAAAATAAGATCGATACAAGGCATCCACTTGAAAAACACTTGGATTTTCAGTGTACATCAATTTCGCCCACTCGGGAAGTTGAGCAATTTCGTGTGAACTTGGTTTTTTAAGGTTTTGGGAAAAAATGATTCCTGAAAAACAGAAAAGGAAGAAAGTCAGTAGTAGGTTTGTTCGCATCATCTCGGTAAAAATTGAGTTGAGCTAATTTAGTGTTTTTTATGAAATAGAACTTTTATAGAAGGAAACGATTTTTCCAATCAGCACTTGGCACCATGCATGTTTCCAAGATTCCAAATACGCGGTAACGCCTTCTGGCACAAAAGCGATACATCGCGTTACGAATAAATGGGGGAATCAGTCGGAAGACGGACATCAACTTCCAAAGACCACCTAAATCGCTTAAAATACCCAGAACAGCTGAGCTTTCAGTGAGCGTTTTTCCGTTTTTCAGATAGACCACCGAGTCCATGGGATTTACCTTCAATTGTTGGGAGTTTACTTTTTCGCTAACAAAATCCGATTGTGCTGTCGTGAAATAAAATTGCTTCGTTCGATCCTTTTTGAGGATAAATTGCACAAACGAATTACACAGAATGCACACACCGTCGAAAACAATGATTTTTTTATCCAGCATTATTTTGCTTTGGGAACTTCAATCTTCTTTGCGTTTTTTACTTTTTCATTCGTCAAAGCAAGTTCTAAAACTTCAGACATTTTGCTTACGAAATGGAAAGTAATTCCTTTCAAGTAGTCTTCTTTGATTTCATCGATGTCCTGTTTGTTTTTCACACAAAGTATGATTTCCTTGATTCCAGCACGTTTTGCAGCCAAAATTTTCTCCTTGATTCCACCAACAGGTAAAACATCACCGCGTAGCGTGATTTCACCAGTCATAGCCAGGTTTTTCTTCACTTTTCGTTGCGTAAATACGGAAGCTAAGGATGTTAACATGGTAATTCCAGCACTTGGTCCATCCTTGGGTGTTGCACCTTCAGGAACGTGTACGTGAATGTTGTGTTCATCAAAGACTTCTTGCTCGAGTCCAAGCAACTCACTGTGTCCTTTTAAGAATTCCAAGGCAATGACAGCTGATTCTTTCATGACATCACCCAAATTTCCGGTTAAGGTTAATTTTCCTTTTCCTTTTGTTATGGATGATTCGATGAATAAAATATCTCCACCGACTGATGTCCATGCTAAGCCTGTAACGACACCTGCTGTTTCGTTATTGAGGTATTTTGTGCGAGCTCTTCCAGCTCCTAGGAATGTAAATAGATCTTCCATGGTAATAGTCGCATTGAATTCTTCTTCCATGGCGATTTGACGTGCTCTGTTACGAACCAATTTCGCCGTAACCTTATCTAATCCACGTACGCCAGATTCATTCGTGTATTCTTCCACGATTTTCTCCCACACTTTTTTATCTACTTGGATGTCATTCTTCGTGATTCCGTGTTCAGTAATTTGCTTTGGAAGTAAGTGTCTTTTCGCAATTTCGATTTTCTCTTCGATGGTATAACCATTGACTTCAATGATTTCCATGCGATCTAGCAATGGGGATTGAACAGTGCTTAAACTATTCGCTGTGGCAATAAATAAAACCTTTGATAAGTCAAATTCAGTCTCCACATAATTATCGTAGAACGCGCTGTTTTGCTCTGGATCCAATACTTCAAGTAGGGCAGAGGATGGATCTCCGTGGTGATTTCTTCCTAGTTTATCAATCTCATCCAAGACAAATACTGGATTCGCGGTTTCTGCTTTTTTTAAGTTTTGCATCACACGTCCCGGCATCGCTCCGATGTACGTTTTACGGTGTCCACGGATTTCTGCTTCGTCGTGAAGTCCACCAAGGGACATGCGAATGTATTTTCTTCCTAACGCTTCCGCAATGGATTTCCCTAAGGAAGTTTTCCCAACTCCTGGAGGTCCATAGAAACAAAGAATCGGTGATTTCATGTTTCCTTTCAATTTGAGAACAGCCAAATATTCTAGGATGCGTTCTTTGACTTTTTCCATGCCGAAATGATCTCGTTCAAGGATTTTCTTCGCACGATTCAAATCTAGTTTATCGTTGGTGTAAACTCCCCAAGGGAGGTCTAGCAATAAGTCTAGATAATTCATTTGAACGGTATACTCCGCGCCTTGTGGATTCATGCGCTGAAGCTTCTCCAGTTCTTTGGTGAATAATTTTTCCACGCGCTCATCCCATTTTTTCGCTTTTGCCCGTTCTTCGAAATCGCGCACATCTTGTATTTGAGGGTTGTCACCTAATTCATCTTGAATGGTGCGCATTTGCTGATGTAGAAAATAATCGCGTTGCTGTTTATCCAAATCTTTGCGCACTCTATTTTGAATTTCGTTGCGCATTTCCAACATTTGAACCTCGAGTGTCAAATGCTCCATGACCATCATCACGCGCTTTTTGACGTCCATTTCCTCCAGCATTTCTTGCTTTTTTGCAACATCTGCATTCATGTTCGAAGAGATGAAGTTGACAAGGAATGTTGGACTATCGATGTTTCCAATGGCAAATTGAGCCTCCGAAGGAATGTTTGGACTTTCGCGAATAATTTGAAGCGCCAAGTCTTTGATTGTCTTGAACATAATATCAAGCTCTTGATCCCCTTGTTCAAATGGAATTTCTTTGAAAATATTCACTTTCGCTCGCATATACGGTTCTGTCTGAACAGGCGTAACGATTTCAAATCGACGTTTCCCTTGAAGAATAACCGTCGAACTTCCATCGGGCATTTTCAATAAACGCACAATTTGAGCCACCGTTCCGATGGAGTGTAAATCAACGAAATTTGGTGATTCTTCCTCTTGGTTTTTTTGAGAAACAACTCCGATGATTTTATTTCCTCTATTGGCTTCTTGGATTAGTTTAATGGATTTATCTCTTCCAACAGTAATCGGTATAACAACACCTGGAAAAAGTACATTATTTCGTAAAGGAAGTATTGGGAGTTCGTTTGGAAATTCTTGATTATTCACATTTTCCTCCTCTTCAGCGGTGATTAAAGGGATGAATTCTGCATCTGATTCCATTCCAGACATCCCGAAAAAACCGTTTTCAAATAAATCACTCATATATTTTTTATTGCGACAAGTTGTCATATTAGTTTTGAGAATCTCAAACTTTCGTAAGTAGAAACTAGGTATGC
>CAIRMS010000180.1 GCA_903879765.1 uncultured Flavobacteriales bacterium | reverse complement strand
TCCGTAAGTAAGACATTGCCATTCCAAGAAGATGCAATAGTGTCGATGTCTGATCCAAAATTATCTAGACTTGAACGCACAAAAATAGTTGGTGTTCCTCCCGTTGAACTCGTTCGGTGATTCAACGCTAATTTTGACAAATTCAAATTAGTACAGTTTGCACCAGTAATGGAAAACTCGTTGTATTGATTCAAGTTAATAAATGTTGTTAGATTCCAATCACTACGGTTAAAAATACCTCCTCCTGAAGCACATACATTACCTTGAGCTGTAAAGTCTGAGAAGGACCAATTCGCACTGGTGTTGGTAGCAGCCACATCTTGGGTTGCGCAATCTAATGTACCTGTAAATTGGTAAATACCCAATTGTAACGGTGCATCAAAACCATTACAATCTTCGTCAATTCCGTTTCCAGCAATATCAATAGCTCCAGGATAAACTGCGTTATTGTTGTCATTGCAATCAGAACTATTCGTTACATAACCAGAAATGGCCGCACAACCCGTTTGAGAAATCGCTGCGTTTCCATAACCGTCGTTGTCTAAATCTTGATAATAAGTCAAAGAACCAACAATGGTTAAATTCAAGGTGATTGTACTGTCACAGCCCGCTATATTTTGAGTAAGTTGCGTGTAAGCACCAGTAGCGCTATACGTTTGGTTGTTTAACGTATATGGACCACAGTTAGTAATGTTCAAGGTCGAACCATTGGCATTGTTGATGGTCAGGTTTAAGTTGATGATAGAATCACATCCCGCCGTGTTTGCATTTGCTAAGGTTTGAATGTATGTTCCTGATGTGCTATATGTTTGTGCATTTAATGAGTAAGATGTACATGCTGTTGCCGTAATCGTATTGTATGTCACGCAACTGCTAGCCGCTGCTGGTGTAACAGAAGCCCAAGTTGTGCCTGCACGGATTTCATCTACTTCGAGATTTCCTGTTCCAGCTGCTTGACGCAAGAAAACAGATTGAACGCCATTGGCAGACCAAGTACTTGTTCCACCTGCATTGGTTACTGCTGCTGCTGTTTCCGCTCCTCCGGGAACTGGATTCACCCACAAAGAAGAAGTAATGACTCCTGCAACAGCTGGAGCAGATACTTTTGCGACAATAAATAAGGTTGTACCTGGTGTAAATTCTGTTGAAACGTAGGTTGCAACCGCTCCAGCACCACCCGATGTGTTTAAGATTCCAACTTGAAAGGTTCCAGGTGTTGTTCCTGCTTTAATAAATATTCGTGGAAAATAAATACTCACCACTGCACCTGATGTTCCACCAAATCCTGTAAAATAAGCACCTGCGGTTGTTAAACCAGTTGTGTTTGGTACATTCAATAAAAAGGACATGTATGCAGTTGTTCCTACTGGGACATATGCTTTATTAATATCTTCTGTACCAGTGGAAGTCAAATTAATGCGATTTCCTGCGGATGCTTGCAACCCTGGGTAAGACAAACTATTTCCAGATGTAGAAGGCGTTGTATTGGCTATCAATTCGCCAGCTGTTCCACTATGAGTAGCCCAACCATTGGCATTCGCGGCTCCGGTAAAGTTGAACGGTTCGAAAGCTTGACTAAATCCTTGGAAACCAATAAATACGAATAAAACAAGTAAAATTCTTTTCATAAAATTTATTTTTTGTAAATGTAAGAAATCAATGTGTATTTAAGATGTTCTTATCATTAAAAAAGGCGACCGAGGCCGCCTTTGTTTATAACTTATTATCAGTGTT
>CAIRMS010000179.1 GCA_903879765.1 uncultured Flavobacteriales bacterium | reverse complement strand
TCTTCAATTAGCAAGTTCTTTATAAATGAATTATTACGAATTATCTGTTCAAGTATCAAATTTTGATCAGTGGAACGACATCCTCGTGGCTTATCTAGCCGAACTTGATTTCGAAAGTTTTCAAGAAGAATCCCCGAATGTAAGAGCCTACATACAGGAATCTGCATATAACGGAGCATCTCTACAGGCTTTATTCAATCAGCTTCAAGCTGAGGAGCAAGTAATTCAATCATTTCAAGTGAAATTGATTCCGCAGCAAAACTGGAACGCTCAATGGGAATCGCAGTTTGAACCTGTTTTTATTGGGGAGGACATCCGTGTTGTCGCGCCGTTTCATCAACTAGCTCCTTTTGATGGTATTGAAATCATGATTGAACCTAAAATGTCTTTTGGAACTGGACATCATCAAACAACACATCTCATGTGTGAAACAATGTTTGAGATGGATTTCTCCTCCAAACGAGTATTAGATATGGGTAGTGGAACAGGTGTTTTGGCCATTTTAGCAGAGAAACGTGGTGCGACAGATATCGTGGCGATTGATATTGAAGAATGGTCAGCTGAAAATTGCGCAGACAATGCTTTAAGAAATTCGTGTACGAAAATTCAATCATTACACGGTGGATTAGAAGTTATTCCTTCACAGGAATTTGACATCATTCTTGCAAACATTAATAAAAATGTTCTCACTGCACAAATGGCAACATATGCAGCACGAATGAATTCTGGCGCACATTTACTTCTGAGTGGATTCTTTGTTTCTGATACGGATGAATTAAAAATGTTAGCATCGCATTTAAACCTTCATTTCATTGACCAGCATGAACGTGAAGGTTGGGCCGTTTTAATCTTTAAAAAATAGCAGATGAAATTCCTTTTTTCTCTTATCGTTTCCTTTCTTTTCATCGGGCAATATGCTGCTCAAACCTTTCCAAAAGAACGAGATAAATTTGTCAAAGAATGGCAGAAATTAGTTGTGGATGAAGGAGCAATCACATTTCTAAAAGAAGATTTTCCTCAAAAAATTAAAGGAAGCTTGTTAAATGAAACACAATTTCATCGACTTGTAGATAACTGTAACAAGTATGCTCAAAAGGAAATCCCTCTTTACCCAGAGATTTATGATTACATGATTGCTAGTATTTTTCAAGTTGAAAATAAATTCCCTGGTGATTTGGTGAATCCTTGGTTTAACTATGTGAATGATTTCGCAAAAGAACCAGGAGAAAAATTGACAACGTTTTTGAAATTTTCCGCTAACTTTTTCCGCTACAACTCATTTTATAGAGAACAGAACTATCGTTGGACCTACTCGAATGGGCAAGTTTCTTGGGAGGAAGGAAAAACCTTAAAATTGAGGGCGACTGGAATTGATTTGAAATGTTTACAATATACTGGGAATAGAAAAATAGAAGACTCTGTTATTATTTATGGAACGAATGGTTCTTTTGATATACTTCTAAACAAGTGGATTGGGGCTAAAGGAACGGTCACATGGGAAAAAGTAAAGATTTCTAAAACGGAAACATTTGCAAATCTCCGAGGGTATAAATGTGATTTTTCTACAGCGAAATTAAAAGTGGATACTGTTGAATTAACAACACCTTATTTCGCTACACCTATTTTAGGGAAATTACAAGACATGACGAACATGGATTTGACAGAAGGGGAGTCCGCACCTCAGTTTAATTCCTACGAAAAACGCTTAAAGATTACAAATTTACGTGAGCAAATGGACTATGATGGTGGATTTACCTTGGAAGGATCTGAATTCATCGGTCGTGGCACGGTAGAAAAGCCTGCAATGATCATATTTAAGCGTCAAAACATTCCTTTATTCGAAATAAGTTCTGTTTACTTTGAAATGAATCCACAACAGGTAATTGCACGAAGTGCTCGTGCAAAAATGAACTACAAATCAGGTGATTCACTCATTATTCAATCTTGTTTTTTCTCATTGAATCAAAAAAACAATGAATTAAGTATTAGTTCAGTTAAGAAAGGGTATGAATATTTACCATTTATAGATTCCTATTTCAAATTCTATGTCTATGCACCCGTATTAAATTGGAAATTAGGAACTCCCGATCCTTACTATACCTTTGAGGTAGGTACGGCTCAAGAACAAAAAGTTGCTAGTTTTCAATCCATGAATTATTTTGACGCTGTCACTTTTCAAAAGTTTCAAAGTGTCGGCGGTGCTCATCCATTTACGTCGATTGCCGCGCTGGTGAAAAAAAATAACAAATACGAATTTAGTGAGGGTGAAGTAGCATCGGCTCTTAAAAAGACAATCGATCAAGTAAAGCCGCTTTTAGTTGACATGGCCTCTTTTGGGTTTTTAATGTTGGATTCCGATTTAAAAAAAGTGCGCATCACACCAAAATTGATTGCCTATTCCGAGGCAAGTACTGGAGAAAGTGATTATGACAACATTAAAATTCTTTCTGATTTACGTCCACAAACCATGTCGGAAACTAAAGAGCAAATTGAAGCGGATAGCTATCTTACAGAGGTCTCAGCTCGCATGAATGCACAAAATAAATTGAAGCGTGCCACCATTGCATACGCATCGATTCAATTGGATAAAAATGAAATGCGCTTGAACCAAGTTGATAATGTTTCTTTATCTACGGTACAACAAACAACAATCTATCCTGATTCAATGTATGTCATACTGCATAAAAACCGTGACATGAGTTTCCATGGATACGTAGTTGCTGGGAAAATGGAGTTTTTCACCAAATTCTCTAAGTTTGATTATGACGCATTTAAAATTAACTTGTTGTCAACGGAAGAAGCAACACTTAGAGTCAAACCTTTGAAGAAAGAAGATGGAACTGAGCCAATTTTGATGTTTAGTTCTTTCAAAAATATCAAAGGAGAATTGTTAATTGATGACATTGGTTCTAAGTCTGGGCGAAAAGGAAATAACGCTCAATATCCAATGTTAAAGTCAATTGGAGAATCTAAAGTGTATTACAGTTCAAAGGAAATTTTAAAAGGTGCCTATGACAGTACTCGATTTTATTATGCTGTGAATCCATTCGAACTAGATAGTTTAGATAATTTCTCCGAAGCTAGTTTGCGTTTTGAAGGAAGTTTGAATTCCGCTGGAATTTTCCCAAAAATTCCCGAGTCATTGAAAATCATGAATGATTATTCCTTAGGATTTGTTGCCCAAGCTCCGGAGGAAGGTTATCCATTTTATGAAACAGATACGAAGTATCAAAATAAAATAGTTCTTTCAAATAATGGATTACAAGGAACAGGGACGATTAATTTCTTGCAATCGAGTTCTATTTCAAAGAAATTAACCTTTCTTCCAGATTCAACTATTGGCATTGCTGTATTTGATAATAAAGAGGTTTCCTCCGGAGTGAAGTATCCT
>CAIRMS010000178.1 GCA_903879765.1 uncultured Flavobacteriales bacterium | reverse complement strand
GGAGAACATTCACCTTGTTTTAAAAAACAATAGCGACATCAAAGTTTATGGTGACGGATCAAAACTGAAGGAATTTTGCAATTTCGTTGGTTCAGATGAGTCCAAAGCTATGAATGACTTTTCACATGTTGCGGAAAAATGGGCTGTAAAAAATGACTCTGCAGTGAATGCCATCAAGATGGATCCTTCTCGCCAACAAGCAGTGAATGACTATATGACACAGGAGTTTTATAAATTCAACAGCGAACTACAAGGATTTATCGGAGCGAATGCAAATTCTCCTGTATTAATCCTTGCCTTGGCTAATATGAATGCCGAACAGGATATGGCAACTTATGAAAATGTGTTAAATCAATTGACCTCGGTATTCAAAGAAAGTCCTACGGTTCAGGCTTTCAACACAAATTTCTCTCAAATTAAACAACGCATTGAGGATGCTAATTTTTTAGCTCCAGGAAAAATTGCTCCAGATTTTACGGAACTGAAATTGGATGGAAAAAAGTCATTTACACTTTCATCCCTTCGAGGACAAATTGTACTGATTGATTTCTGGGCATCCTGGTGTGGACCATGCAGAAGAGAAAACCCGAATGTTGTTCAAACCTATGAAAAATACAAAAATGATGGATTTACCATTGTGAGTGTTTCGTTAGATACAGATGCACAAAAATGGAAAAATGCGATTGAACAAGATCAATTATCGTGGCCAAATCACGTAAGTGACCTTGGGGGATGGAATAGTAAAGTAGCGAAACAATACCAAGTTTCTAGTGTTCCGTTTACCGTTCTAATTGATCGTGAAGGACGTGTAGTCAAAACGAATTTAAGAGGCCCAGCATTAGAGGAAGAACTGAAACGTATTTTTGGTCATTGATGAACACTGAAACGAAATACACTTATTTTGCTTCCGATTTTCATCTTGGAACTCCCGATTACAAAACAAGTCGAGAACGGGAAAAATGCCTTATTCAATGGCTGAATCACATTGAAAAAGATGCTGAGGAGATTTTTTTAATTGGAGATATCTTTGATTTTTGGTTTGAATACAAAACGGTTATTCCAAAAGGATTCGTTCGACTGCAAGCGAAAATCGCTGAATTGACAGAAAAAGGAATTCCGATTCATTTCTTCAAAGGAAATCACGATATGTGGATGTTTCATTATTTCCAAGAGGAATTGGGCGTCCAATTACATTCTGATGAATATTGCTTCGAGAGAAATGGAAAACGTTTTTTCATTGCCCACGGTGATGGATTAGGACCTGGTGATTATAAATACAAATTTATTAAACGTGTTTTTCGCAATCCAATTTGTCAATGGGCCTTTGCGCGACTTCATCCCAATTTCGGAATTTCATTAGCAAACTACTTTTCAAAAAGCAGTCGAAAAAGTGGGATGGCCAAAGACATGATTTATTTAGGTAAAGAAAATGAATGGCTTTATCTTTTTGCAAAGGAAAATCAAAAATCCAATCCCCACGATTTCTATATTTTTGGACACCGTCATCTGCCATTAAAATTAGACCTTGATCAGGCGATCTATATCAATACCGGTGAATGGTTATGCGCTCAAACATTTGCGCGATTCGACGGAGACAAACTAGACTTGTTTGAATGGAAAAATGGTAAAATTGAATCCTTCGATGCCTCAAAAACAAACTAAAACTTGGTCTGATGTATCGATTGATGCATTACCTCGAATTGCTTCGGAATTGGTTTCACTCATTTCGAAACCGCGTTTTTTTGCCATTCAAGGGGAAATGGGAGCTGGAAAAACAACATTTGTACAAAATTTACTCCGTACCTTAGGAATTGAACATCCCGATGGATCGCCAACCTATGCCATTATTCATGCTTACGAGAATGAAACCGGAATAAAAATCTATCACCTTGATTGCTATCGAATTGAAAATGAGCGTGATCTTGAACAGCTTGGATTGGAAGAGCTTTTTGATGAGAAAGCGTTTTTCTTTGTCGAATGGCCTGATAAAATTGAAAAAAAAATTCCAGAACACGCGAATTGGCTGTATATTCGTTGTGAGCCCGAAAGTGAACTAAGAGAAATCGTTTTGAATTATGATAACTGATCCTGAATTACTGAAAACACTGATCCAAAAGGGCAGTCTGCTTCCAAAAGAAGAAATGTTGGAAGTGCGAAAGAAAAAAGGCAATTTATTTATTGGAATCCCAAAAGAAACATCTTTTCAAGAAAGACGCGTTGCTTTGGTTCCTGAAGCCGTAACCTTACTTGTTTCGAACGGTCACCAAGTCCTAATGGAAACGAATGCTGGTGAGGGATCAAATTTCACCGATAACGAATATAGTGAAGCAGGTGCACAAATTGTTTACGACCGAAAATCAATTTACAGTTGTGACATTATTTTAAAAGTTGCTCCACCTTCTGAGGAAGAAGTTGAATTAATGATTGGAAATCAAACATTTATTTCCGCCCTTCAAATTTCTACTCAGCCAAAAGAAATTCTTCAAAAATTAACCGCAAAAAAAATTACAGCCATCGCCTGGGACTACATTCAGGATGAAGAAGGCGTTTTTTCCATTGTTCGCACCATGGGTGAAATTGCTGGAACAACCTCTATTCTTGTCGCTGGAGAATTACTTTCTTCCTTCTCCCAAGGAAAGGGTTTGATGCTCGGCGGAATTGCCGGTGTTCAACCAGCTGAAGTGGTGGTAATTGGCGCTGGTACCGTAGGAGAATTTGCGACACGTGCTGCACTCGGATTAGGTGCTTCTGTGAAAGTATTTGACAATTCATTGACACGCTTGCGTCGTTTACAAAACGATTTAAGTTTACGTGTATATACTTCCATCATTCAACCAAAAGTACTAGCGAAAGCGATTCGTAGAGCGGATGTTGTCATCGGAGCTTTGCGTTCCAACATAGGACGCACACCTTGTGTCGTAAGTGAAGAAATGATTGAAGGAATGAAATCTGGATCTGTTTTAGTGGATGTAAGCATCGATCAAGGAGGTTGTTTTGAAACTTCTCGTGTCACGAATCACATCGACCCGACTTTCATTAAACATGGTGTCGTACATTACTGCGTTCCAAATATTGCTTCTCGAGTTTCCCGCACGGCTTCCTTTGCCTTATCTAATACCTTCTCCCCTATGATCCTAGAAATGGGAGAAAAAGGTGGCGTGGTAGATTTAATCCGAACACATCGTGGTTTCCGAAACGGAGTGTATATGTACAAAGGGATTTTAACGAACGAAGTACTTGGAAAAGTTTTCGACCTGAAATACAAAGACATTCACTTGCTTCTTCCTGGGATGTAATGAATCCAATCGTTCCCTTAAACTTACCACGAACTGACCTACAATTAAGTCGGAAAGATGGTGAGATTTCCGTTTTATGTATCGTTAGGAGAAAAAAGATTCGTTTAACACCAGAAGAATGGGTGCGACAACACTTCATTTCCTATCTATCAAAAGAGCTTCGCTTTCCGCTTTCTCGAATCGCTGTAGAGAAGTCTATTCAATATGCCGGACTGACCAAAAGATGGGATATCATCGTGTATGATGCTGATTTCAAACCTTATATTTTAGTTGAATGCAAAGCTCCGAACATTAACATTTCAATGGACACCTTGTATCAGGCACTTACCTACCAAAAGGAAATGCAAGGGAAACTCATTGCCCTCACAAATGGACTAAATCACACCTATTTTGAGGTTGATACAGGCAAACAACAGTTATCTGTTATCCAAGAATTGCCTGCAAACGATTAATTATTCAGATAATCCCAATCGCCCGATTTCATGCGTTGGTATTCACGCGCAAGGTAAGCGAGTTGAATGCGCATTAAGTCGAATGCCGCTTCAGTCTCCGCACTAATTTCCTTTTGACGCATTTTCAATTGCAACTTCATAAACATGGCGTGCATTAACACTTCCACATCTTGTCGTTGACCCATATTTGACTTCTGCTTAAACTCCACTAATGCTTCTTGGGCGTTTCCACACAAGGTTTTATATTTCTCATCTTTCATGATGGTTAATAAACTGTTGTGCAAATAAGTAAGCTCCACTAAAATCTCTTGAACTTCATCGATGTGTCCTTCTTTTTCAAGTCCTTTGACGTTCATTTCACGCACCAAATTTTGATACCATGAAATTTGCTCTTCTAATTGGAATTGATCGCGGATAGCTGGTTCAAGTACTTGAGATTTTATTAATTCAATATCTAGATTCAAGGACCGAACTAAATCTTCAATTTGAAACAAATATAAAATGTACTCAGCAACGTTTTCTACTTTTTTGGATTCTGTTGGACGCATGTTATTTTAACTCCTTTTCAATTTGTGCCTGATTCTCGTTTAAGAAGTTGACAAATTCAGTCGTGACATCCATGCTTTGGTTGATGTAGTTGATTTGTCCACCTTCACCATGCATTAATAAAATATCGATTTGATGTTTTTCACAGTACTTTTTACCCAAAGCTTCGATTTTTTTATTGACAGATTCCAATGACTTCATTGCTTCTTCTTCAATTTTTGCTCCTTCTGTCTGTTGGTACTGCATGATTTGATTCTGCATTTCTTGAGCTCTCTGTTGAACTTGGGCAATTTCATTTTGAGATAAAAGACCACCACGTGCCTCAGCATCCTTTTTAGTTATAAAAGCTTCGTAGGCTTTCGTACGACGCTGAACTTCCATCTCGAACGCTTTTTGTTTTTTCTTAATGCTTCCTTCTTCCTTTACGAAAAAATCAAAATTAGTCTTGATACTATCATTTGAATAGTAAGCTATTTTTAATCCGCCCATTTGACGTGCTTCTACTTTAGGAGTCGTGTCCTTTTTTTGGCTAGGCTTGTCACCACAAGAAGCAAAAAGTGACATACCGATGATTGCTGTACCTAGAATAACTATTGATTTCATGTTATGATTTTAAGTTTATAATTTCCATCCAGTCGCTTCTCATTTCAATAAAACGATGAATGCATTTTGTTAAGAAAGTTCCTTGGATGAGTGCTTCGATTTGATCTACCTGTGGGAAATCCGATTCAGACACTTTATAGAGTTGTTCAAATTGATCCAGGGAAATAGAAAGAATGAATTTCCCATTATAAGAGTGTAGTTGAATTAAAAATCGTTCGTGAGGGATTTGTTTGATTAATCGCATGAACAAAAATAGCAATTTTCGTGCTGAACTGAATTAAACCTGTGGAAAAGGTTTTAGGACATCAAATTCGAACCCAATTTGAGTCAGAACATCCATGTCTTTACCTAGTTCAAACATGTCAAGGTCATTCTCCTCATAATTCCAATGTACGCGCACTTCATTACCATCCTTCATCATATCCTTCAAAACATACAATACTTCCACTAATGCAGAGGATGAACTCGTGTCCAAAGATTCGATGAATAAATTTAAGCATGTTTTCGTCGAAGGTTTAACGCTGTAAGCTTGAACCCATGAAATAACTGGAGGCCAAAAATCCTGCGAATCTTCATTAATGGATTTCCCACTGATTTCTAACAATCCATTCGAAAGAAAAGAAATAAGTGGTGTTTGTTCTGTTTGAGCGATAACTAAATGGTCCATATCTTATTAAGAGGGTCAAATTTAGGGAAACGAAAATAATTCTTAAAATTTTTAAAGGTCTAAATGAATTAATTTTTTGGTCGCTGCCAGTCATTTCACTTTATCTACCTCTAAAACTGATGATTAAGTTTAACTTAAGGAATGAAAAGAAACATAAAGAATTCGAAATTCC
>CAIRMS010000177.1 GCA_903879765.1 uncultured Flavobacteriales bacterium | reverse complement strand
TACCAATGCAATTGTTGAACATGCATATCCAATCATAAAGATCCACAATGAAGCTTCTCCGAATTGTTGGTTTAAAACGGCGAATAATGCGAATCCAGTATTGGCAATACTCGAATAAGCCATCATTCTTCGGAAAGATGTTTGTTTCAATGCGGAGATATAACCTAGGAACAAGGAAATTACGATGGCAAAAAGAACCAATCCGGAAACAAAAGGAGTTAAGGTATTGAAGGTGAAATTAAATAAATGTACAAACGCAAATAAGGCTGCTAATTTCACAACAGATGCCATGTATGCCATGACAGCATTGGAAGATCCTTGGTACACATCTGGACCCCAGAAATGGAAAGGAACCGCTCCGACTTTGAACATAAACGCAGCCATCATCATCAATACGCCAATGTTTAACATCGGTGAATGAGACATACCCATGTCAATCGCCATGCGAATTTCATTTAGTTCGAAAGAGCCAGTTGAACCATAGATCAACGCGATACCAAATAACATAATTGCTGTAGCAAAAGATCCTGTAAAGAAATATTTCACAGATGCCTCAGATGCCAATGAATTTCCTTTTTGAATTCCAACAAGGACATAAATCGGAATGGATAAAATCTCTAATCCTAAGAAGAACATGAACATGTTGCTGAATCCGATTAAGCACAAAGCGCCGGTTAACGAAAATAGAATTAATCCATAATAATCAGCTGTGTGTTCTTCCTCTTCTTTGTAAAAGACATATCCCAACAAGACAGAAAGTAAAGTCAGTCCAATAGCCAATAAAGCAAACATTTGTTGTGTTCGTGAAAACGTTAATCCGTTGTAAGAACTAAAGATAGATTCGTAATCATTGATGTAGAACATGGAAATAAATGCACCAACTAAGCCGATCGAAGTGACAGCAAGTGTCAATTCGCTCTTTTTTAACATTCCAACAAACAGACCAATAAGTCCTGTGATAAATATGATAATTACTGCGTCCATCTTATTATTTTGTAAATGTTAAGTCTCCTGCCATCAATTCTTGTGTGAATTTGATGCTTGGTTTAATGAAATCGATGATGATTTGTGGATACAATCCAAATCCAACTGCTGCCAGTGTTAAAATTCCGAATACTGCATATTCGTTCCACGTTAAATCTGCAAAAACAGTAACTTTCGATGGACCGAACATTGATCCTTGATAAGCACGTAACATGTACACTGCTCCGAAAACTAAAGTCGATGCTGCCGTAATTCCAATCACCCAATGCGCAGTGAACAATTCTTTGATTAATACAAACTCTCCGATGAATCCAGCTGTAAATGGAACAGAAACGGAAATAAACGTCATCACTGCAAACCAGAATCCAAAGTGAGGAGCTACTTTCGCAATTCCACCTAAGTCATCGATGTTTCGTGTGTTCAACCGGTCTTCAATGATTCCAGCACAAAGGAACAATGCAACAGCAACAATACTGTGATTGATGATTTGAACCATGGATGCTTCAATTGCTGAAACAGTAAACAGCATGATGCCAGCTGCGATTAATCCAAGGTGACTTATCGATGCGTATGCGAACAATGTTTTTAAATCTTTTTGTTTCATGGCGATAATTGCCCCATAAACGATTCCAATTCCACCAAGTGTGATGACAGGCCATTTCAAATATACCAATCCTTCAAATCCAATTGGAATCATCCATTTGATCATTCCGAATAAGGCCATTTTCAACATCAATGCTGATAGCAACATCGTTCCAGCCATTGGTGCGTTCGTATACGTTGGTGCTTGCCACGTGTGGAATGGAAATAGTGGAATCTTCACGGCAAATGCAAAGAGAATTCCTCCCATAATCATTGCAGCTTCTACTGCTTTTCCTTCGAAGTTCGCCTGCACTAATTGGAAGTAAGAGAAGTTTGGTGAGAAGTAAGCCAATCCGATAAAGGACAATAACATCATCAAGGATCCAAGTAAGGTATACAAGAAGAATTTGAATAAAGCACGGTTGTTGTCCTGTTTTCCAAACCAGTAAAGAATAAGGAAAATTGGAATCAAGGTTAACTCCCAGAATGTATAAAACAAAATTCCATCAAGGGATGTGAATAATCCCAATAAAGCACATTGCATCAAAAGTACCAATCCGGTAAATCGTGCATTGGAAGAAATGTCTCTGTTCCAATTCGCTAATAAGATGATACTGATTACAGCATTGGTTAACAATACCATGACTAAAGCCAATCCATCGTAACCCATTTTAAAGGTTAATCCTAATGGGAAAACTTCTGCTGGATTAAGGATAAGAACATAGTTCTCCGGATCAAAGTTCATCAAATGAACAATGGAAACTGCCAAAACACTGAGGCTTGCTAACAATCCAAATGGACGAACCCAATTAGTTGGAAGAAAGAACGCAATGATTCCAAGAATAAGTGGTATAATGATTAGTTCCAAAATGTAGATTTTATGATGTAATAACTAATGAATCCGATGATACCCATAACCATCCAGAATAGATAACTCGACAAGAATCCTGATTGCCATTTGCGAGTATAATTTCCACTCGCTTCAATCGCACTTGTCAAACGGAAAATTCCGTTGTTCAATACGCGTTGCTCAAATTGACTCGCCAGGGTAGTGGATAACCACAAGATCGGTTGAACAAAGATTGTTTGGTAGATTTCATCGATGTACAATTTGTTGCTCGATAATTTCTCCCATGCATTCATGTCTGCATCTTCCTTCGCAACAGCTTTCTTCTTCACATAGGTAATGTATGCCCATGTCATCACGGATAATGCAACAACACTCGCAATTGTCATGAGAATGATGGACTGATTTCCATCCATGTGTTCTGTCTCAATTTGATTTAATCCATAAGTTGTACTTTCTAAGAAGTGCGACATCCAATGTCCAGCGTTGTGAAATACAATACCTGGTAAATTCAAGATTCCACCAAATACCGACAACACTGCAAGAACCATTAACGGAATCGTCATGGACAAGCCACTTTCGTGCACGTGTGATTTTAATTTCTCTCCACCTCTAAAGCTTCCGTGGAATACCAAGAAATACAAACGGAACATGTAGATGGCTGTCATCGTAACAGCAATCATTAAAATTCCATAGACGATTGGACTTGACATCCATGCATGTGCTAAGATTTCATCTTTGGAAAAGAATCCAGAAAGGAAAGGGAATCCAGCAATAGCAAGTGTACCGATTAAGAAAGTAATGTGTGTGATCGGCGTTAATTTCGATAAACCACCCATTTTACGGATGTCTTGCTCATCGGACATCGCGTGAATTACGCTACCAGATCCTAAGAACAATAAGGCTTTAAAGAAAGCATGTGTTGTTACGTGGAACAAAGCAACAGTGTACGCTCCCATTCCTAACGCAACGAACATCAATCCAAGTTGTGAAACGGTGGAGTAAGCCAATACTTTTTTAATGTCGTTTTGACGCATGGCAATAAATGCAGCGATAACCGTCGTTGCAATACCAATCACTAAAATAATGTCCTTCGTTGTTGGTGCTAATTCAATCAAGAAATTCGAACGAACCGTTAAGTAGATTCCCGCAGTTAACATCGTCGCCGCGTGGATTAGTGCTGACACCGGAGTTGGACCCGCCATCGCATCAGGTAACCAAGTGAACAATGGAATTTGTGCACTTTTTCCGGTTGCAGCTAAGAATAGACATAAAGTAATCGCTCCAGCAATTCCCGTATACAACTCTGGACTAGCCGTTATCATTTTTCCGATTTCGACAAACTCTAGTGTATGGAATTTATTTAACATCATGAATAATGCAAACAACAATCCTGCATCACCAATACGGTTCATGATAAATGCTTTACGCGCAGCTAAACTATTCGCAATTCCTTTTTCAGTATCGTTGTAGTGGAATCCAATCAATAAATACGAACAAATACCAACACCTTCCCAACCGAAGAATAACACAAAATAATTACTTCCTAATACCAATAATAGCATAGAGAAGATAAATAGATTTAGGTAGGCAAAGAATTTAAAAATTCCTTTATCGTGATACATATATCCAATAGAAAACAAATGAATCAAAGTTCCAACCCCCGTAATAATTAGAGTCATCCAAATGGATAAGGAATCAATCTGGAAATTTGCGCTTAATTTGAAATCTTCAAAATGTACAACATTGAATAAATGAACATATTGAACTTTATTATTCATGTTGAATAGCATCAAAGCACATACAAAAGCAC
>CAIRMS010000176.1 GCA_903879765.1 uncultured Flavobacteriales bacterium | reverse complement strand
AGCCAAATAATTTAAGCGGAATGACGCGTTATTTGCTTCAAAAGGAATTAGGAAATGCTGGAAGAGGACTTATTTTCCCATATACTTTAGCGAAGACAAACGGACCAAAAGACGTGACCTTTCGTTCAAACATCACTTGGGACAATGCATGGATTATCAAACCAGATACCTTCGACATAGGTTTAACGGGAATCTCAATTCAAAGTAAGTCCAACCAAGGTCACATCGTTTGGAAAAGCGGCAGTGATACCTTGAAATACCCAAGCAGTCAAGGTTTTTTAAGTTTTCAAATTCAAAATTGCCAGGAATGTAAAATTGAAGTCAATGGAAGAAAAAAGTCGTACACTTCATCTACTTTGGTGTCCGACACGATTCACTTTAACATGAGTCTTGATTCAAACAAAATTCAATTCTTAGGTGGTACCTTTCGACTTCTAGATTTAATCGAAAAAAGTTCGAATCCAGGTATCCTTTACCATTCAACGGGAGTTGCAGGCGCTACCTTTCAAACTTATGTTGAAAATCCACTTTTCGAAAAGGAACTCGCTTATTTTGCCCCGGATTTGGTGATTGTTTCGCTTGGAACCAATGAAAGCGTGAAAAAATGGGACGAAGCACAATTCAAAAAGAACGTAAATGCGTTTATTTCCAGCTTAAAAAAAGAAGTTCCAACGGCAAAGATATTGATCGTCCTGCCAAACGAGAATTATTTATTTGTCAACGATAAGTGGAATTACAACGAGCGCATTGACCTCGTTCGAACGGCGCTCACAAACATCTGTTTAGAACAAGATCTTTTGATTTACGACCAACACATCGCGATGGGTGGAAAAGGTAGCATGTTGGAATGGGAACAAAAAAACCTTGTCAACAAGGACCACATTCATTTCTTACGAAAAGGCTATCAAGAGCAAGGGAAATTGCTGTATTTGAAACTGACAGAATTGTTATTGGGTAGCGAATAGGACCTTAAAGTTTATTGGATCATCCTCAGTCGGCTGTTGGCTTTGCTCACAACATCTAAATTCTGAACTAAGAAGTATACTTCTTCAAGCCAAGCTCATTAGTAGATTAGCACTCCGCCGCGGCGGAAGAAAATTAGCACATTAGAAAGTCCAGGTAAGGTTACTTAGTAAGAATTGGTTTAGCAGTAATTGCCTTTATCACACCCCCTGAGAACTCCGTATGCCGTTGTGAAAAGAAGTATGCGAATGTTGGGACATGAAGTTTTGTGTCGTTTATAAAGCAAACTTCTGAAATGGGAATTGGGGAAAGGTCTTAAAAAGAAAACTTAGGATCAATAGTGAAATAAACATTAATTTTAAGAAATGTATTTTGACAATTTAATACCTATAAATATTTATCAGAAGGATTTATCTCTTCAATTATCAAATATATCGACAGGCGTTTATATTGTTAAATTTTCAGGTCAGGATGCTTTGAGCATAACAAAAAAATGGATCAAATTATGAAAAATTTAATTCTATTCTTCGCATTATCAGTTTCCATCATTGGTCACGCCCAAGACTGGCATACCTTTCATTCGAGTCAATTCCATCCTTATGTTGTATGGAATTCTTACGGATCTCCCCTCAAGAAATTCAAGATCAACCCCTATGACAATTCCATTTGGTTTGCAAGTCAAACGAAAATTTTCCGCTTGTCAAGTGATGGTCAATTTACTGATTTCAATGCGAGCAATGAACCTATACTACAAGGATACTACGCTTTTGAAGACATTGCGTTTACCCCCTCTAGAACAGTTTTAGTGGATCAATATTACGGATTGATTAATTACGATGGCACCAGCTGGAGTACCATACCAAATGGTGTAGGTGGCATTCACTTATCATCTGATGGTGATACCATTTGGTGTGCCAGAATTAATGAAAACTATTCGGTAATTCATCCTCAAGGTGTTCAATTAGGTAATGTTAGTTATCTGCGCAGAATCGAATCCAAAAACGGAAATCAATGGGCAACTACTGGTGTTGACCAAGGAACTATGTTTCATTTTAATAATGGAACGCCATTAATGTACAATGCAGATACAATTCCGTTTATGCTTGAAAATCAGACGTATCACTTGAAATTTTCTAACTATTCAGACACCCTGTATAAATCCGGGGACTTAGGTCTTGCCTTGTCATTTGGTAATCAATTTATTGATACGATTACACCCAATAATACGATCAATATGCCCACCAACCTCATAATAAAAGAGTTTGAAATTGACCAAAACCATAATATTTGGGCGCTTTTTGGACCATCTGGCATTTTGAATCCACCGACAAAATTAGGTTTTTTTGCGCGTGCCCTTAATACTTGGACACTCTATGATGAACTGAATACACCGATTATTTTTACTGATGGTGTTGGGATAGAACTAGACACATTAGGCAATTTGTGGGCAGTCAATAAACAATTCCTCCATGTCTTCACCACTGGTATCGAACCAGCTTGGGTTGGAATTTCTGAATTGACGCAAGAGAATCACTCATTTGTCATTTATCCAAACCCAACAAAAAATATACTTACCATTCAAACCGATGAATTGAACATTAAACAAGTTGAAATACTTGATGTCAATGGCAAAGTTTTAATGACTAGAACTTCTTGCGAAAATATTTCAGTTGATAGTTTAGACCCAGGTTTGTATTTTGTTCAAGTCAAATCCACTTTAGGCACTATTTTGAAGGAGAAGTTTGTAAAGGAATGATGTTGTTATGCTGATGAAAGAAAGTTCCAACGGCAAAGATATTGATCGTCCTGCCAAACGAGAATTATTTATTTGTCAACGATAAGTGGAATTACAACGAGCGCATTGACCTCGTTCGAACGGCGCTCACAAACATCTGT
>CAIRMS010000175.1 GCA_903879765.1 uncultured Flavobacteriales bacterium | reverse complement strand
TCGTTCGAAAATAATTGGAAAAACGGAGTCTGTTTTTCTAATTATTGTAATTTGGACAATAATTTAAATCAGCTTCTGTGAAAAAAACGAACTTTGGTGCTTTCGGCACACTTATCACTATTTTCTTTTTCTGGGGATTTGTTGCCGCGAGTAACGACATCTTAATTCCAGTTTTCAAAAAAGCATTAGACCTAAGTCAATTTGAATCTCAATTGATTTCATTTGCCTTTTATGTTGCATATACGGTAGGTTCTATTCTCTATTTTGCCATCTCTGCACTACTGAAAAAAGATATCTTGAATAAAATCGGTTACCGAAACGGACTTGCGCTAGGACTAATCATATCAGCAGTTGGAACTTTATTGTTTATCCCTGCTTCCAATAATGCTTCATTTATCATGTTAATTTCGGGCTTATTCATTGTCGGACTTGGATTTGCCCTACAACAAATTGCTGCCAATCCCCTTGCAATACAAATGGGAGATCCCGCGAAAGGAAATATCCGTTTGAGTATGGCAGGAGGAATTAACAATGTTGGAACCACTATTGGTCCTGTGATTGTTTCCTTTGCGATTTTCGGTGGGGTGGCCTCTGGAGAAACAACACTGAATTTAGCCGCAGTACAAACACCCTATATCTGTTTGGGAATCGCATTTGTTGTGGCTGCAATCTTCTTTAAATTTTCTTCCGTTCCAGATCGCATCGAAGGTTCCTCTTCTGAAGGAGCAGGAAAAATCATGGAAACTTTACGTCATCCACAAGTTTTGTTAGGAATGCTTGCTATCTTTCTTTATGTAGGAGTGGAAGTGGCTACTGTTAGTAATTTGCCCGAATTTATGAAACAAAAACTGGGGACTAGTGAAGGCGCTGTTGCTCCTTTTGTCTCCCTTTACTGGGCAAGTTTAATGATTGGTCGTTGGACTTCCGCTGCCGGAGTTTTCGATTTGAGTAAATCCATGAAAACCCTATTGGGAATTGTCCTTCCGTTTGTAGCTTTCGGAATATTCGCAGGAGCAAATATCATTGGCGGTAACGACATCAATGAATTATATCCTTATTTGGGAATTGTTGTGCTTTTAATTGTAGCCGATTATGCGAGTGCTGGAAATCCCGTGAAACAAATTATGATTTATTCTAGTTTAGGTGCAATCGCTCTCATTATCGGAATATTCAGTTCTGGAATGATCAGTGTTTTTGCATTTATTTCCGTTGGAATATTTTGCAGTACATTATGGCCATGCATCTTTACGCTATCTATTGCAGGAATGGGAGAAAATACCAATACAGCATCCAGTCTACTGATCATGATGATCATGGGAGGTGGATTCATTTCTGTCCTTCAAGGCGCATTAGCCGACGACAACATTTTAGGAATTCAGCAATCATATTGGATCGGTGTAGCTTGTTTTGTTTACCTTGTTTTCTTTGCTTGGAGCGTTAGCAAAATACTTCAAAAAAGAGGAGTTGACATATTCTCTACCGATAAAGTTTCTGGACATTAATTTCTGTAGTTGTGAGCATGTATCGCATTGATTTTAACGATTTTTTCACTTCCGCCTTTTCCGTGGATTGTATTCTTTTTGGTTATTCAGAAGGTGAGATTAAAGCCCTATTAATCAAAAGAGCCATGCAGCCATTTGAGAATCTTTGGGCAATTCCAGGTGATTTGATTTATCCAGATGAGGATTTGGAACAGGCTGCAGAACGCGTTTTGTTCGAGTTAACCGGACTCAATAACATCGCGATGCACCAATCTCAAACTTTTGGAAAACCCAATAGACACCCACAAGGACGCGTCATCACCATCTCCTACTTTGCTTTATTACGCATCGAGGATTTTGAAGTAAAAGCTTCTTCTTGGGCGGGTGATGTACAATGGGTTTCATTGAAAAACATGCCAGATTTAGCTTTTGATCACAACCACATACTGTCAAGTACGTATGAAATGCTCAAGTTAAAACTTCAAAACGAACCTATTTGTTTCGATGTACTGCCAGAGCGATTTACCTTAAATGAATTTCAACAATTATATGAATTTGCTTTTGAGCAAGCATTTGACAAAGCTAATTTTAGAAAGAAAATAAAGTACATTCCTTTGATTGCTCATGACGAAAAACAGCAGAATGTTAAACATCGACCTGCAAAACTTTTCTCTTTTGACAAAACAACTTACGAAGAAGCGACAACACAAAATCGCTATACGTTTAAAATGTAAAAAATAAAAAGCTTACTTATTGTAAATTGTACAATTATTTATATATTTACCATGTACTAGCGAACTTTTTGCGTAGTCAATGGTTAAATACTTAGGAAAAGAGGCTTCGGCCTCTTTTTTTTGGAGTAGAGATTTAAAAAAAGTTATTGTTCTTTTTACAATAATTGATAATCT
>CAIRMS010000174.1 GCA_903879765.1 uncultured Flavobacteriales bacterium | reverse complement strand
CCACTTTCTCAAGGCGCCACTACTTTATTATTCGAAGGTATTCCTACCTATCCAGATGCTGGTCGTTTTTGGGATATTGTTGCAAAACATCAGGTTAATATTTTATATACCGCACCAACGGCCATTCGTTCTTTGATGCAATTTGGTCCTGAATTTATTGATGGAAAAAATTTAACATCTTTAAGAGTTTTAGGGTCGGTTGGCGAACCGATCAACGAAGAAGCTTGGCATTGGTACAATCAACACATTGGAAAGAATAATTGTCCGATTGTCGACACTTGGTGGCAAACAGAAACAGCCGGGGTACTCATCTCAAACTTAGCTGGAGTCACACCAAGCAAACCTTCATACGCAACTTTGCCGTTACCAGGTGTTCAACCATGTTTGGTGGATGATGCCGGAAAAGAAATTGAAGGAAATGGCGTCAATGGAAATCTGTGCATCAAATTCCCATGGCCGGGAATCATACGAACAACATATAACGATCACGAGCGTTGTCGTCAAACGTATTTTTCTGTTTATGAGAATTACTATTTCACCGGGGATGGATGCTTGCGCGATGAAGATGGTATGTACCGCATTACCGGACGCGTTGACGATGTCTTGAACGTCAGTGGACATCGAATCGGAACAGCCGAAGTGGAAAATGCAATCAATATGCACACTGGAGTTATTGAAAGTGCAGTTGTCGGTTATCCGCACGACATCAAAGGTCAAGGAATCTATGCCTACGTGATTATTGAAAATCAACACGGAGATGCTGCATTAACAAAACAGGACATCCTTCAAACGGTTTCTAGGGTGATTGGCGCAATTGCAAAACCAGATAAAATCCAATTTGTTTCAGGATTACCAAAAACACGAAGTGGAAAAATCATGCGTCGCATTTTGCGAAAAATTGCAGAAGGAGACACTTCTAACCTAGGAGACACGAGCACTTTACTTGATCCATCCATTGTTGATGAAATCAAATCTGGCGCTTTTTAGTTTTTCAGAATGATGTACTGATAGGGTGCTAAACTAATGGTGCTATTCAAGGTGTAGCTTGCGTTTGTCAAAGCATTAGTCCAAGACCCTGTCAGCGGACTTGGCACGGAAAACGACTGATTCGAATTGCGCACATTCACGATGATCACCACATTCTCTGTTCCCAGTGTTTTCTTCAAACAAAGTACATTGGCAGAATTTACATAATTAGAAATACTTCCTTTACGTGCTGCGGCTGATTCGTTATGAAATGCCAATAAGTCTTTATATGCCTGCAACATGTCTTGATTGATGTTCCAGTTTATTGGTGAATTGGTGAAGAATGGGGTAGTGGTGCTGCGTCCAACTTCCTGCCCGGTGTAAATCAATGGTACACCACCCATAAATATCGTTGAAACGGATGCTGCTAATGCTCCTGCTTTTCCATTGAACAAACTCCAAGGTGAAGCATCCCAAGCAGACTCATCGTGATTCGTTGTAAATCGGATTTTGTGTTTGCCCGTAGGTATATTCGCATACTCAGATAAATGCGTATTGTACAACGAAGCAGAAGTTGTTCCGCCCCAAACACTTTTACAAGCAGAGTAAAAATTCCATCCGTAAGTTAGATGGAATCCAGCGGTGTAATGATCCGCTCTCGTCCCTTCTGCCAAAAACAACAAATTTCGGTTTGGAATGGCGTTTAAATTGTTGATCGCTTCTTGCCAAAACTCAAATGGAACACCATCCGCATAATCACAACGAAATCCATCTACATTTGCTTCTAGCACCCAGTATTTCATGGCATCAATCATCGCTAATTTCATGTCAGTATTGTTGAAATTCAAATCAGCGACATCGTTCCAATTCGTTCCTGGTGGAATGATGATGTTTCCTGCAGCATTTTGCGAATACCAGTCTGGATGTGCTGTAATCCAAGCATTATCCCAAGAAGTATGGTTTGCCACCCAATCTAAAATGACTGACATTCCCAACTGATGCGCTTGTGTGGTTAAGGCTCTCAAGTCCGCCAAGGAACCATATTCGGCACTTACTTTTTTGTAATCTTTCACAGAATATGGAGAATGAACAGTATTTACAATCCCTTCTTCGTAAATCGGCATCAACCAAATCGTATTGATTCCCAATGCTTTGATTTCGTTCAGACGATTGATTACCCCCTGTAAATCTCCGGTAGAACTGAAAGCACGTAAATTCACCTCGTAAATCACTGCATCTTCCGTTGCTGGCATGGAGGCGTAAGGTGTTCCATATTGTTGGTAACCGGATGGATCAGTAGGAATTGGAGTAGGAGTCGGTACTTTATCTTTTTTACAAGAGGTCAAACTTAGGAGAATAATACAGGCAAATTGAAGGTATTTCATGATATAAGTTAAGTGTCAAATATACATACATTTAAATGCTTAAAGATCTATCGATGAAATCTCTCATGAAATAAATTCAAAGTTGATTCGTTATGCTATTCCATGGTTTTTTTTAAAAAAATTAT
>CAIRMS010000173.1 GCA_903879765.1 uncultured Flavobacteriales bacterium | reverse complement strand
TGAATTGGATGTGATTAATCATTATGAAACCTTGTTTGCAAGTATGCAGTTTAATTTTTACCAACATTCTTTCGGTATATTCTCATTAATTGAAAATAATCTCGGCGCTTTTTATGAATATAACTTAAAAAAGAAATATTTCATAGGCGCCTCTTTTAATTCAAGTAAAATATACAATTTTAATCCCAAACAGTGGGATCTTATGTTACGAGTAAGCTATTGCATAGATTCAAAAGAATAATAGTATTTTACAAACCTTTATTTATTAATTCATCCTTAAACAGAAACCATGCGTTCAATCATTTTATTCTTTTTACTCCTTATTTCGAGTTCATTTATTGCCCAAAGCACCTATTCCATGGATGATTATTTCAATGCGAGTAATCCATCCGCCTTTGCTGAAAAGAAATTGTACACAAGTAATACCAGTATGTATTCAAGATTTGGAATGATTCCCAATTACAATAATTTCTTTTCTCTGAAGCAACAAGTGGGTTCTTTCTCTTTTGGATTGAACAATGGATTTAGTCAATGGTCTGATTGGAAGGTTAATTCGAACACCTTAAATGCTGCTTATAGTTTTAAAATCAATCGAAACCTCACCTTGAACTCAGGACTTGGACTAAGCATGCGTCGTGATAACATGACCTTTATGGATAGCACAACTCCCCCAATTGATTATTATACTTTGTGGAATCCAACTTCCTACAGTGTAAACATTGGGATGTCCCTGGTGAGTAAAAAATGGACTTTCGGTCTTGCGGCAAATAATGTAAATCGTGCAGAAATAATCACCTTTCCATATACCTACAAATCTTCCATGTCCATTGCGGCAAACGCAAGCTATCGCTTTGACTTAGATTCAGCAAAACATTTCGCTTTAACTCCTGCTCTTTTCTATCGCAAGGGTCTTAATAATCAATCCAATGATTTTTTCTTTAACCTGACCTTCAAAGCGTACCAACACAGTACCGGATTCTGCTCAACCTTGAATCACAACATTGGGATTTTCTACCAATACGGATTTAAAAACAAC
Source organism: uncultured Flavobacteriales bacterium (assembly GCA_903879765.1). GTDB lineage: Bacteria > Bacteroidota > Bacteroidia > Flavobacteriales_D > Crocinitomicaceae > UBA952. The sequence goes on along the minus strand of CAIRMS010000173.1, from coordinate 16,031 downwards.
CTCTCAATAGGTGCTTCCATCAGTAATAATTATTCTTTGCTTTCCTCTAATATGTTTGAAACTAATTACTTGTCTGGTATGCTGAGACTGAGTTATGCCATTTCTCCAAAAGTGATCTATCGAATCAGTGGAACACCTTCGTTTTAAGTGCTTAAAATAAAAACGGCATTTATGACGTTATGACATGCATGCGCCTACTACTCGTATTCATTTTTTGCCAAAGTGTTTTTAACCTACACGCTCAATTTTGGCAACAACTACCCGATTTTCCGGGAAATCCAAGAGACGATGCTGCCGGATTCAGCATTGATGACAAGCATTACTGTGGCACCGGACGCGACGATGGATTCTCGTGCACACGAAATTTCTATCGCTTCAATGGAACAACACAAAACTGGGAACTTGGCACTCCCTTGCCCGATGGCGAAAACCGTCAATATGCCACTGGATTCTCACACAACGGATTAGGCTACATTCTTTGCGGAGACAATTGCAGCGGCAATTTCTTAAGTTCTTTTTGGTGTTTTGATCCGTCCAGCGAACAATGGTCAACCCTACCCGCTTTGCCCACAACTGGACGCGCGGGTTCTGTCCATTTTGTCATAGGCGATTCTTTGTACCTCATCGGTGGACAAAACTCCTCCGGAATATTAAATGAAGTCTGGCGCTATTCCATCAATACACAAGAATGGCAACAAAAAAACAACTTACCAATTGCTGGTATTTGGCGCGGGCTCGCATTTTCTTATGAAAATTCCGGCTACATCTCCGCAGGAAAAACAAGTGCGTCCACATGGAATGCTGAAACCTGGAAATACGATCCGGTTTTTGACCAATGGACCAATTTCCCCACACTTGCATTGGGTGAGCGAACCTATGTTGGTTCCGTTCAAAAAGACTCCTGCCTTTATCTTTTTGGTGGCATCGATCCTAACGACCAAACATTAACATCCTTTGAAAAGATTAATTTGAATTTTTTCAACACGCAGTCACTTCCTGACTTCACCGGAATCCCAAGAAAAGGAGGCCTTTGCTTCACTCACGATGGCGATTTCTATATCACGACAGGAATTGCAGGGAACACGCGTTTAAAGGAGACATGGAAAATTGAAAATGTCATGATTTCTAAGTTAATTGACGAAGAACAAATGCGTATTTATCCAATTCCGACAATCGATGCACTGTACCTTCAAGTTGATCCAATCTGCATTGGTGAATTCATTTATGTGATGGATGGAAAAGGATCTACAGTACTCATTCACCGCATTCAAACGACAAAGGATAAACTTTCATTGGCACACCTTTCATCGGGACATTATCGGATTGTTTATCGAAATCGTTCGAGTCCAATTGTCATTGGAGATTAGTCCAAACGTTTTTGATAGGATTTTCCCTTGTGCGTATAAGACAAGGTCCCATCCTTGATTGCCCAATTGGGATCATTCCATATCGTTTCTGTTTTGAAAATATACCGAGTTTCACCTGTCAGTTGATTCACTTCGAACCACATGTAAGCAAAGTTCGTTTCCACGATTAAAAACAAGCGTTGGGATTCATCGTCGTAAAAAGGATACTTTGCTTTTTGACTAAAGAATCGTGGTTGCGCAATGTTTATCGAATGACTAGCTTCAATGACACCATCCTCCTTCACAAGAGACACACGTTCCGCATCACAGCTTACGACCAGTACTTTTTGTCCCTGTGATTTAATCAGGAAATTATCGCCAATCAATAAACCTGTTTTTGCCATATTATTCACCCGAACATTTTGTCTCAAATAAAAGGGTCGCGACGATTTAGCGGTTGGAAATTGATTTTTAAGCTCACTTTGTCCACTTATGCGCTGGATGTTTTGGTCTTGATAAACTTGCGCATTCGTTCTAGACCGTGGTAAATCCTGATAGGTATGAACGTTTACCGGATTGTTCCAACCAGGCGCAGCTGTTCGCATGTAATACGCTGTTCTCGGCAAGACATTTACAGCAAGTACTTGACGGTAAATCGCTTCGTTGAACAACAATTGTCGCACATCGTAAAATGAATATTCCACGTATTGATTTCCGGACATTCCGATTGGGCGAAATCCACCATTCATACTCGATGTGTCAGGTGTTATAGGTAGTGGCATGGATCCCTCCATTAAATGAGCCGTTATCAATTCATGACCCGAGCTTACACCAACAAAATCCTTTCCATCATGGCCCGTAGAAGTTTGCAAGTAAAAGATTCCCAAATTCATCATCACGGTATCTAAATTCACACGGTTCTGTTCTTCTCTTGGATTCAGATCTTGAATGATCATAATGGGTTCATGATTCGGAACTTCAAGGTTTCCTATATTTTCGAATGGTTCGTTAACGGAAGGAAAGAATTGATCGTTCCAATAGAAATTTACAGGGATAAGTAATCTTGTTTGTTTCGTCGGAATTGCCATTCTTGATACTTCAGGTGTCGGTCTTGGAATCGACACATGCTTCCGCTGCTGACTTTTTTTCGTTTCAGATTTTTGGGAGCGCGTGAGCATACCGATTAAAATTAAAAGAGAAATCACAACAACGGAAAGTCCAGCTGTCCAAATTTTCTTTGTTCTTCGCTTGCGCAGTTTTTCCGAAAAAATGCTTCGGTCCTGTGGACTAGGAACATAGGATTCCTCCTTCCATTGATCGAACAACCAACGGTCAAAGTCCTGCTTCATGTCTTCTTGCTCTTTCATGACTTTTCTATTTGATGACGAATCAGTTTTCGGGCCATTTTGATGTGCCAGCGAACAGTGTCAATGGAAATTCCTAATTCACTGGCAATCTCACTCGGACGCAAGTCCTCCCACAAGAAAAGATTAAAAACGGTCCGAGTTGCTGGAGGTAATTTCGATAAGACGGCCGTTACCTTGATTTTTTCTACCGAGAAATCGTAGTTTTCGTCAAAGTGTGCCTCTTCGCTTACTTCTTTTTGTTCTTGGAGTTGAATCGTGGCATAATGACGCTTGTTTTTTCTAAAATCGTCAATGATTTCGTTGTGTAAAATCACTTTTATCCATGAAACAAAGGAAGTACCCAATTGAAACTGTGCAATGTTTTTCACTGCTTTCAAAAAGGCGTTATTAATCAAGGAAATCTGGTCTTCTCGGTTGTTTTTATATCGAACTACGACATTCATCATCGGAGAAAAACACGCGTCGTACAAGGCAAGGACGCTTGGTTCGTCCCCCTTTTGAATACGTCCCACGAAGGATCGATCCAACTGCAAATTTCCAATGACTGTTTCACTCATTCTTTCAACTCAACCATGATTTATGGCACTCAGAAAGGTAACGTATTTACGTCAAATTATTGGGTGGACTTTTGATAATTATTCTTAGTGAGAAGAGGAAACTTCTCCCTTACTCTCAAAACTGGCAAAGAGCAGCAGTCCAAAAAGGACACTAGCAAAAATCAAATGGCTGGTTTGCACCAATCCTGGCATGTCAGCATACGCCAACAATACACCTGTGATTAATTCCAGTGCAAGTAATCCAGTTGCCCAACGAATTTTCGCGTATTTGATTCCTTTTTCATTTTTCCAAAACATCCATCCCAACAAGATTAAAACAAGCCAAGAGAAGCTTCGGTGAATGAGGAAATCGATGCCAATGCGGTCAATCCACTGTTCACGGGTGAATCCTTGCTTCACGAGCGCGTCGATCGCTTCACGCACTTGCGTACCGAGAAACATTTGATAAAAAGTAATTGCTAAAATCACGAGTAAACTCCAACGGATGGGTTTCGCTAAAGCGATTTTCTCCTTTTTACTTGGGTCCATCGCATACAGCAAATACAACTGTAAGCCAATAATCACCAAGGCCAAAAACAAGTGTACAGTGATGGTCCATGGAACCAAATTGGTCGCGACCACAATCGACCCGAACCAACCTTCGATTCCCATCAGGACAAGGTTCAACAACATCAACAAAACAAACTTACGTTTGCGGTAAACGATAAGCATCCACACAAAGGCAATCAGCATCGCATTACCTGCAGCAAATCCAACCAAACGATTGATGTATTCTGTCCATGTTTTGCGAACATTAAACGCTTCTTCCACATAAACGGTGGGATCCGACTGAATGCGCTCCGCTGTTTCTTTCATTCCAACCGAGTTCAAAAAGCGGCAAAACTTCTCTACTTTTTTCTCTCGCTTCAAGAGGTAGGCTTCTCTGTAATCTGCTGGAAGTTCCGATAATTCTGTCGGTGGAATCCATTCACCAAAGCACTTCGGCCAATCCGGACACCCCATCCCACTTCCGGTGATGCGCACCAAACTTCCTGCTACAACAATCAAGTAAATAAGGATGATGATAAGCCAATTAAATCGAATAAACCGTTTTGAAAATTCCATGAAACAAAAATACCAAGGATTTTAATCCCGATGTCCATTTGAGGCCACTTTTAATTGATAAATCGAGCACTTTCCATTTGAGTAGTTTTACGCAATATCGTATCTTTGTCCCTTATTCAAAAAAACATGGAATTAAATTCACTTTCAGCCATTTCTCCAATCGATGGAAGATACCATTCGAAAACAAGTCAACTAGGGCCATACTTCTCCGAATTTGGACTCATTCGCTACCGCGTTTTGGTTGAAGTGGAATACTTTATTTCATTGGTAGAAAGTGGCATCGAACCACTTGCTGACTTTCCGAAAAAAACGTTTTTAGCCTTAACAGCGATTTATGAAAACTTCACCGAGGCAGATGCACTGTGGATTAAAGAAACAGAAAAAACAACCAATCACGACGTAAAAGCAATTGAATACTTCCTGAAAAGCAAAATGGAAGAACTCAACCTACACAAATATTTGGAGTTCATTCACTTTGGACTCACCTCTCAAGACATCAACAACACTGCGATTCCGCTTTCCTTGAAACAGGGAATTGAAGAAGTGTATTTACCGATGTTGGATGAATTAATTGCACAATTAACAAGCTACCAAAACGAGTGGAAGGATGTTCCGATGCTTGCTCGTACGCATGGACAACCCGCTTCCCCAACCCGTTTAGGAAAAGAAATCCAAGTTTTCACGGAACGCTTAACGATTCAACGCAATCAATTAGTGAAACAAGATTATCCAGCAAAATTTGGTGGTGCAACGGGTAATTTTAACGCACATCATGTGGCGTTTCCAAACCACGATTGGGTGGCTTTTGCCAATCAATTTGTCAACGGTAAATTGGAATTAAACCGCTCTCAAACAACAACGCAAATTGAACATTACGATCAACTTGCTGCTTTATTCGATGTAATGAAACGCATCAACACCATCATTTTGGACTTGAACCGCGACATGTGGACCTACATTTCGATGGAATACTTCAAACAAAAAATCAAAGCAGGCGAAATCGGTTCATCTGCAATGCCACACAAAGTAAATCCAATTGATTTTGAAAATTCAGAAGGAAACATCGGAATCGCCAATGCCCTTTTTGAACATTTATCTGCTAAACTTCCCGTTTCTCGCTTGCAACGCGACTTAACAGATTCAACTGTACTTCGTGTGGTTGGCGTTCCAATTGCTCATAGTTTGATTTCTTTACAGTCAAGTTTAAAAGGACTCGGTAAATTATTATTGAACGAAGCGAAATTGCATGAGGACCTCGATCAAAACTGGGCAGTTGTTGCTGAAGCCATTCAAACGGTATTGCGCCGCGAAGGATTTGAGAAACCTTACGAAGCGTTGAAAGGATTGACACGTAAGAATGAACAAGTTACAAAAGAAAGTGTCCATGCTTTTATTGATGAATTGAAACTTTCACCTACCTTAACAGAAGAATTAAAAAACATTTCACCAAAATCCTATCTTGGAATACAACTTGTGAATCCCTAAAGATGCCTAAAATCCTCCTTGTATTTTTGTTCTGTTTCAACATCGTCGTTGGGCAAAACTTTCCAATTACTTGGGGACCTTTAGAGAGGAGCAATGGTTTATTATTAGACATTCTTCCAGAAAAACAATTAGACTTTAACGTACTTCGATGGACAGGAGGTGCTAGTTTTGGTACCTATCGCCTTGTTTCATATGAAAACTTAAGTGCATTCAATCAGCAAAAATTAAAACTCGTAACAGAAACCGGACTTTGTAATTTTGTTGATGCCTTTAGTTTTGGAAATGGCACAGCTGTATTTTTATCGGACCGAATGAAAAGTAGCATGATGCTCTACGTTCAATATTACGATGAGGATTTCAATGTGACTGACACAAAATTTTTGGCGGAATACGAAAATCCTAAATTCGATGCCAAACCTCAATTCACCATTATTTCTTCTCTGAATAGAAAGTACATTGGAATCATTTGGGAGAAAGAAGGAAAAGGAATAAACAATGATTTTTATGGGTATAAAATTCTGAATGACTCTTTGGAAATCGTTCGTGAAGGAGAATACAATGTTCCATTTGATGGAAACATGACCACCATCAATGCACATCACATTTCCAACATCGGTGACTACTTTATTTGCCTAACAGAACACAACAAAGCCAACGACCGCATGTTTACGCGAAGTTTTGAAAATTTCAAAGCATTGCATGTGTACAAAGCAGGTGACAAAGAATTGAAGGAATTTTCCATCGACTTAAAAGGCAAACGAATTGATGATTTGGTCATGTCTTCAAATGATCAAGGAGCTTTTGCCCTTACTGGAATTTATGGCACAGGAAATAAAAATGGCATTGAAGGGATTTTTAGCATACAGATCGACCCGACCAATCATGCGCAAAATTCAGAAGCATTTATTCCATTCGGAAAAGAAATCGTGAAAGAAATGTGGAATACACGTCAACAAGACCGCTTCACAAATTCCATGAATAACAATGAAAATCCAAATGACCTAAATACACGAGACTTTGGCTCACCAGAATTATACGATTATCGGATGCGCAATTTTTTCACCTTATCGGATGGCTCTATCGTTGGATCGATGGAACAATACTATGTTTATCAGAAAACAACCTACGACACGCGGTCAAGCTTTGGTACAACGATGAATTATTATTACTACGATGACATTGTTGCCTTTCGCATATCTTCCACTGGTGAATTAATTTGGCAAAAGCGCATACCAAAATCCCAAGTTTCCATGAATGACTACGGGGAATTCAGTTCCTATTGTAGTTTTCAATCGGATAGCTCCCTGAATTTCATTTTTAATGACAATCAACGAAACTACGATGATCTTGGTGTTTTTGATAAAACAGAAAACAATTATTACAGTTTCAATTTATCGAAAAAAAATAACGCAGTAGCTTTGGTTCAAATTGACTTAACATCCGGTGAAATGAATCGCATAGCCATGGAAAGTCGCAAAGAATTGAATTCGATCGTTCTGCCAAAACAGTTTAGATTAGATTCATTTAACAAAGAAATTTTAATGTATTCCATTGCTGGTTCTTATGAACGCTTTGGTATTCTATCCTTTAAATAAGTAAGATGATTAAACACATCCTTTTTATTGTCTCCTCAATTGCATTGTTGATTTCTTGTGATTTAACGCGCACAACAACAAAAACAGCAAATCCTTCCGAATCAACGAAAGCAGATGTCCATAGTTATGCGAACCTAAAAGAAATATCTACAAAACACCTGCATTTAGAATTGGATGTCAATTTCGAAAACCGAACAATCTATGGTGTTGCTCGTCACGAAATGATCAATAAAGGAGCGGATACCGCCATTTTTGACATCAACGGACTCATGATTCAAAAGGTAACCATCGGAGAAAAAGGTACAGAGGAAGAAGCCGATATGTTTATCGATAAAATGGACAAAGATTCCATTCTTGGTCAAGCATTGATGGTTCCAATCAAAAAAGACACACGCTTTGTTAATATTTACTATCAAACAACCGAAAGATCTGATGCATTGGATTGGTTAGACACGAATTTAACTAGTTCCAAGACAAAACCATTTTTATACACACAAGGTCAAGCAATCCTTACGCGTACATGGATTCCATTGCAAGATTCTCCTAGCAATCGCATTACCTACAGTGCGGATGTTAAAGTTCCCTCAGATCTTCTCGCAGTCATGAGCGCAAAGAATCCAACGAAAAAAAACAACGAGGGAAAATACCACTTTGAAATGAATAAGCCTATTCCAGCTTACTTAATCGCATTAGCTGTCGGGGATTTGAGCTACCATGCTTTCAGTGAAAATAGTGGCGTCTATGCGGAGCCTGAATTACTTTCCGCTTGTGAATACGAATTCGATGCCATTCCGAAAATGATTTCCGCTGCAGAACAACTTTATGGACCTTATCAATGGGAACAATACGACATATTGGTGCTCCCCTATTCCTTCCCTTTTGGAGGAATGGAAAATCCAATGTTGACTTTTGCGAATCCAACCTTGTTAGCTGGTGATAAAAGTTTAGTCTCCGTAATTGCACATGAATTGGCCCATTCTTGGTCTGGGAATTTAGTAACCAACCGAACTTGGAATGACTTTTGGCTGAACGAAGGATTCACCGTTTACTTCGAGCAACGCATCATGGAATCCCTTTACGGAAAAGAAGTAGCAGACATTTTGGCTTTAATTGAGTTCGATGAATTAACGGATGAATTGACACGCATCAAGAAGTCGAAAAACCCGGAAGACAGCAAGCTTCATTTGGCTTTAGAAGGACGAAATCCAGACGATGGAATGACTGATATCGCCTATGTGAAAGGAGCTTTTTTCTTGAAAACATTAGAAGAACGAGTTGGTAGAACAAGATTTGATGCATTTCTCAAAAAATACTTCGAACGATTTCAATTCAAAACCGTTGACACCAAACAATTTATCAGCTTTCTGAACGAAGAACTACTTAAAAAGGAACACATCTCCTTTGACTATCCATCATGGATTTATGCGGAAGGACTTCCGGAAAACTGTATAAAGCTTCAATCACAACGTTTGGAAAACATGGGGAAGCTTGCGGACGATTTTACGAATGGGAAGGTGAGTTTTGCTCCGAAAGTCACTTATAAATGGAAAAAAGTTGGTAAACGTCGAAAAAAAATCAAGCAAGTTCAACAAATAAAGTTTCAAGACCACATCGTGCAAGAATGGCAAACCTTTATTCGACGCTTACCAAGAAACCTTTCTCAGGCAAAAATGCGTGAAATTGATCGTTACCTGCGCTTTTCTTACAGTGGGAACAGTGAATTATTGACTGAATGGTTTATTTTAAGTGCCAATTGTGGGTATGTCCCGACGAACAAAAAAGAGATCTCAGCATTTTTATGCAAAGTGGGGCGAAGAAAATACCTGATGCCCATTTATGAAGCGCTTCTTTTGAATAAATCGACACGCAATTTTGCGGTTTATACATTCAATCAAACGAAAGCAAACTATCACGCTGTTTCTAGAAAATCGATAGAGGAATTAATCAGCGAAACGAAATAAGCTGTAGGACTTACAGGTAATGAATTGCACCAAAAAGTGGCGTTTAAGCCTAATTGGCTACTTCACTCATGAATTTAATGCGCATAAGGCGTAATTCCTCTTCTGAATAAAGTCCATCAAATTCATGGTACGCAGTGACCAAATCGTCGGTTTCAGCCTCAGAGAAGTAATCAAAGATCTCCTCTTGGTTCTCGCCGTCTAAAATCGTATTGATGTAGTAATTGATGTTGACTCTTGTTCCAGCATTGATGATAGACTCGAGTTCGTCAAGAATATCGTCAAATGTCTTACCTTGAGCCTTGGCAATATCTTCTAAAGGAAGTTTTCTGTCAATGTTTTGTATTAACTGAACTTTCAGCACCGATTTATTGACCAGTGTTTTCACCACCATATCTTGAGGACGTTCGATATCGTTGCTCTCAACATAATTTGCGATTAAATCGATAAATGGAGCACCATAACGCTGTGCTTTTCCCGTTCCAACACCTTGAATGTTTGTCAATTCATCCATCGTAATCGGATACTGCAAACACATATCACGCAAAGAAGGTTCTTGAAAAATCACAAAAGGTGGAACACTTTTTTGCTTCGAAATCGTTTTTCGCAAGTCAATGAGTAAATCGTATAATTGCTCATCAAAAGCACCTCCTTTACCAGCAACCTGTACGATGGAATCATCGTCGTCAGTTCCGGAAAAGTCATGTTGTTTGATTAACATAAAAGATGATGGATTTTTCAAAAATACCCTGCCTTCTTCCGTTAATTTCAAGGTGCCAAAAGTCTCTACGTCTTTATAGATGAGTCCACCAACTCCAGTTTGACGAATCACTGCATTCCAGAAATGTTCATCCTTCTCTTTCCCAATTCCGAATGTTGGAAATTGATCTTGTTTATATGCTTTAATATCCGCGGTAACGTGTCCCGATAAATACGCGCAATAGTGTTTTGCTTTTTGGGTCTCGTCCATCAGAACAATGGCGTTCAATAGCATCTCCACGTATTTCATTCCTTCGGTGCGCTCCCTTGGATTACGGCAGTTATCGCATTGTTCGTTGCATCTCTTTTCTTCGAATGTTTCTCCGAAATAATGTAGAATAAACTTGCGACGACAAACGGATGTTTCTGCATATGAAACGATTTCATGCAGTAATTGTCGTCCAATTTCTTGCTCTGTAATAGCCTTTCCTTGCAAAAACTTCTCAAGCTTTTCGATGTCCTTGTAGCTATAAAAAGCGACACATTCACCTATGCCACCATCTCTTCCCGCTCTTCCCGTTTCTTGGTAATAACTTTCCAATGATTTTGGAATGTCGTGGTGAATGACATAACGCACGTCTGGTTTATCGATTCCCATTCCAAAAGCGATGGTTGCAACGATCACTTCCACATCTTCCATTAGGAACATGTCTTGATGCCTAGCTCTTGAACCAGCATCGAGTCCTGCGTGATATGGTAACGCATTGATGCCATTTACTTGAAGTAATTCGGCAATTTCCTCCACTTTTTTACGGCTTAAGCAATAGATAATACCGCTTTCACCTTGGTGGTTTTTAATGTATCGGATGATTTCCTTTTCAACATCGCGTTTTGGTCGGATCTCGTAATATAAATTGTCTCTGTTGAAGGAAGATTTAAACACGTCCGCATCCAACATATTCAAGTTCTTCTGAATGTCATATTGAACTTTCGGAGTCGCCGTTGCCGTTAAAGCAATAACAGGAACGTTTGATATTTTTTGAAATATTTCACGAAGACGTCGGTATTCTGGACGGAAATCATGTCCCCATTCAGAAATACAATGTGCTTCATCAATTGCAAAGAATGAAATCTCCACTGTGGTCAAGAAGTCTATGTTTTCTTTCTTCGTAAGGGATTCCGGTGCGACAAAGAGCATTTTGGTGCTTCCAGATTGAATATCCTTGCGAACTTGCTGAATTTCACCTTTAGATAAGGAAGAATTCAAGAAATGCGCAACATTTTCATTTTCACTAAAGCCACGAATGGCATCCACCTGATTTTTCATCAAGGCAATGAGAGGAGAAACAATGATTGCGGTACCATTCATTAAAAGTGACGGCAATTGGTAACACATCGATTTTCCACCGCCAGTTGGCATAATGACAAAGGTATTTTTGCCATTCAAAACATTGCGAATGATCGCTTCTTGTTCACCTTTAAATTGATCGAAACCAAAATAATGGCGCAATGCACTGTTGAGGTCAATTTGATTTTCAATATGTAATTCGGACTCCATGTTGGATTTTGTCTATGGGAAACAACAAGTTCTTTGACTTGTTCATCTAAATGTAGGAATAATTATTGAATTGGACTAAAATATGTGAATCGCCCGCTAATTTTATCCGTTTAAAGCCACAACTTCTTTCACTTCTGGTAAATGTTGCTTTAATAAATTCTCGATTCCACCTTTTAGTGTTGCCGTGGATGAAGGACATCCTGCACATGAACCTTTCATTAAAACAGTTACAATTCCATCTTCGAATCCAACAAAATCAATTGCTCCACCGTCATTTTCAACCGCCGGACGAACATATTCATCCAATAATGCGCGGATTGGATCATCGAAATCACTTGGATTAAAGGTTTTTGCTGGTTTATCTGAAGTTGATTCATCTTCCATTTGTGCTAATTGCGTAGGCATTTGAATCAATATTTCTTTACCAAAAGACATCCATTCTCTGATAAATTCACGTAATTCCATGTTAATGAAATCCCAAGGAACATTGTCAGTTTTCGTGATTGTAATGAAATTAGCTGCAATAAATACCTTTTGAACAAAAGGAAAATCGAAAAGCGCTTCCGCTAATGGAGAATATCCTTTCGAGTCTGCCTTTGAGGCGAATTCTACCGCATCACCAGTAGCTAATAAATATTTATTCGCAACGTATTTCATCGTTGTCGGATTAGGAGTCATTTCAGCGTAAACCGTAACTGGAATCATCTTTGTTTTTTTTTACAAAAATAGCCAAATTAAACCGTTGAAGCAGTTAAAATATGGTTTTTTTAAAGGGATTGATGTGCGTTTTGCAACAAATCTAATACGGTTTTCACTGGAGTAAAAACTTCATTGGGTATTTCAACGAAAACAGTGTTCCATTTCGCCATTCCCCCGTTCCAAAGACCCGGATATTCAATGAATTGAATTTTTTTACCCATGTGGTCTTTTTCGACAATAAAATAGGAATCATTTTCGGTAAATTGGCTCAAGTCAAACATATTTCCTTGAAAATCTTTCATGCCAAGTACCATCATCACTGGATTAAAATGCGTGCTTTGCATCAGAAGGGCATTCACTTTATCTGTATTTGCCAATTGAGCCTTTTCCACAATTTGCTTACGGATCTTTCCATCCTTTTGAACGAAAAATGGGCCACCACCTGGCTGACCTTCATTTTTAACCATCCCACAAACGCGCATGGGACGATGAATGAATGCTTTTAAATCCTCGACATTTTTCAACTCATTCTGAGGCAAAAATTGAAAACGTTGGTTTAGTTTTTCAAATTCCACCAGCGATGGTTCTTCTTCCAAGGTTAAAAAAGCTTCCTTCAAGTGATCCAACAGACCTACTAGGATTTTCCATTGCTCCGTACTTGCTTCTGACTGACTAAAATGTTGAAGGTTATCAATGTTTTTCACCAGCACGTACTCACTATCAATTTGAGCTAAATTAGTTAACAAGGTTCCATGTCCGGCAGGACGACGAATCGCATCACCATTGTCTCCAATTGCTAAAGTTCCATCAGGATAAAATGCATATGAATTCGTGTTGGCATCTTGTTCCGAGTAACTTACCGGATAATCATCACCGGTCATTTCACTTAAACTCTTGATCGCCTCTTCAAAATGACCCTTAAATTTTGATTGAATCGTAAAATGAAAAGCGATGGGTTGATTCTTTAATTTACTTCCTTGTATCAGCTGTTCCTGAAATGGATTCAGAATGAATGGCCCGAGCGAATGAAACGGAATAAGTCCCTTGGGATACAAACCATAATTTAATCCGTCTTCGCCCAATACAAAAGCGATTAAATCATCTATGGTCCAAGCAAAATTTTCTATCTTTTCTTTGACATCATTAGGGAAACACTTGTAAAATGCAAAGGAGGAAATGCGACGGATAAATTGCTCCGTCTGTGCCTGATTTAATTCCGAAGTTTGATTTAAATAGTCATATAGAAATTGAAACATCCTAGAACCGGAACCGGAAGCAGGAATAAAAAAGGAGAGTTGTTTCGTTAACAATTCAAAACGTTGTTTGAACGCTAATTCTTCTTCTTTTTCAAGTTGAATAATTCCATCTCCCAGCCTACATGGTTTTAAAACATCAAGAGACGGAACCCCGTTCAAAATGGCTTTTTTTTGCTCCAACACGTTTTTTTCTTCTGCTCCTATTTGCCCCATGTCTATGGAAAGTTGTTATTTTGCATCGTGAATCGATTCTTCGAAATTATAAAATATAGTTGGAAAGCCAAAGGAAGACACGGGATTCATTCTCCCTTTGTGTATGATTTAGTCGACAATTGTTTTCGATTAACTATTTCAGAAAATCAATTAAAAAACGCCGCGTCTTCTTTAGGGACGAAATCAACTTCCCTAAAACTATTGACGCAATTGACTAAACACCTGGGTTTCCGTCGGATTTCGACCAATCTTCAGACCTTAGAAACACTTCAGACCTTTCTTCACCAACAAAATATTCAAGCGGAAGTTGACGCATTGATTTTTCCAAAAAAAAGGGAAAAGGATTTAGAATCTAGTTTGATTTTTATTGAATGTTCTCAATTTGATCCATCCTCATGGAAAAATATCCTTGAACTTATTCCAAGCTTAGACGATCAGTCAATGGTTGTCGTGAGCGGCTTGAGAACAAAGCACTTTCCAATAAATGAATGGAATAAGCTTATTTCCCATTCCTCTCTTCACTTCACTGCAGATTTATTTCACGTTGGACTTTTATCAAAAAGAACATTTCAAGAAAAAGAACATTTCGTTCTTCGCTATTAATAGGCCGCTACAATCACATCTAACATTTCCGGCATTGACTTCACACTAAACGAAGTAAAAGCATCCGCTTGTTTTTTACGAGAACTCATTTTTTCTTTGGATGCCACGTTGGAGGATACAACTTGTACTTCGCTCAAATTTCCGGCAGTCCATGAATAGGTTGCAGCGCCCACGCTCGTAGTTGAAAGCGTAACATTAGAGCCATTTGCAAGACTTGATGACCACGAAACATCAGGAACTACGGTTACAATATCATCGGATGCACGCTCACTCTTCTCAGGTAATGGGCCTTCTATCGAAGCAATTTCATTAGGGATTTCTTGGTTTGAGGACTCGGATGCAACTTCTGTAGGTATGATTGTCAAAAGGTTTGATTCCTTTTTCTTTTCTTTGGTTACTTGCTTAACTTCTGATTGAGTTTTTGGTTGGTTTTTAGCCAACGTTCTTTCTGGTTCTGATTGATAATTGTACCATGTCAGAATCAATGCCGCTGCTACCGCGGGAACAGAAGCCCAAGTAGCTACGCGACTAAAACGATTTTTAGAAAAGCGGATTTCCCTTCCACCGGATTGTGATTGTTTGCCAGCATATTGAATGGCAAAGAGTTGGTCCAAACGTAGTTTCGTGTTGGAATCATCCGTTGGTTGTTCCGACCAAACATCGACTTGCTGAAACAGCTTTTTCAAGGACTGAAATTCCTGTTCATCGGCACACCATTCCACTAATTGCAAACGTTCGGCGTCATTTAAGTCCGCAAACGTTGTGTGTTTTTTCAGGATGTTTTTTAATGTATCTTCCATCTTTATTGTGTCAATTGGTAAACACTCAGTTGATTTGCTAAAAATTTCGTTGCATAAAATAAACGTGACTTTACCGTCCCTTCGTTGATGTCTAATATCTCGGCGATTTCTTTTAACGCAAGTCCATCGAGGTGTCGCAACGTAAACACGGATCGATGTTTTTCATCTAATTCTTGCAATTTCTCTTCAAATTCTGCTAAAAACTGTGCGTCTTGAACTTGATTCAATACATTTTCGTTGGATGCCGCGAAAGAGGTATCCACACCATGCACCGTGTTTTTTCTTACTTCCATTCGTTTGTACTCATTTTTACACATGTTACTTGCCACCGAGAAAAGCCAGGTCTTGAACGAACGAGATGTGTCAAACAATTCTGGATGCTGAATGATCTTCGCGAACAAATCGTGGACAAAATCCTCTGCTTTTTCATCATCGCGCCAAAGCATGTTTCGAAAATAGCCTTTTAATTTCCCAGAATAACGATCATACAATTCCGTAAAGGCAGACTGATTCCCTTGTCCTAACGCTTGCATTAGGGACTCATCACTCCAGTCTGATATCGATTTACGAAAGAATTTCATCTAATTACCCGCCTTTTTTATGACTTTCTTTCCAAGAATATAATCCATGCTTTCTCGAATCTGAAGCAACAACACTTCATTTCCTTCTTTCTCATATTTCTGTTCCAAATACAGCAACATCGGAATGTAATTCATGGCAAATTTACTGCGCTCCTCCCCTTCTGTCAAACCGTATTTATTGAATTGTTCAAACCAAAGTGTCTCTTGTCG
>CAIRMS010000172.1 GCA_903879765.1 uncultured Flavobacteriales bacterium | reverse complement strand
GTGCTTTTTTGGCGCCGTGCAAATGAGCGGTCAACTCAATTTTTTGACGCAAATCTGCTTCCTTCATTTCGTGTAACCAATTCACTAACACATGAAAATGATAGTTTTTTTCAGCTAAAATGCGCGCACCCCATGCGGAAAGCAAAAGCACTGCCGGACCACTCATTCCCCAGTGTGTGATTAGCAAGGGACCTTGTCCGAGGAGTTTTGTTCCCTCGACTCTCACGCTTGCTTTTTCCACCACTGTTCCCATTAATTCACGTACCGGATTCTCGGGCATGTTGAAGGTAAACAAGGAGGGAAGTGGCTCAATGATGTCGTGACCAAGTTGTTCCAACCAATCGAAATTACCGCGTTTCGGCTGTCCACCAGTGGTTACAATAACACGCGTAGCATCGAATACCTTCTGATCGGCGTGTAGTTTAAATCCATTTTTGACAGCTTCAATTCGCTTGATGCCTTGGTTCAGTAAAATATGAATCCCACGTTTATTCGCTTCGGATAAAAAACAATCGATGATCGTCTGTGAATCATTGCTTTCTGGGAATAAACAACCATCCGTATAGGTTTTCATGGGAATCCCACGTTCGGCAAACCAATCAATGGTGGACTGCACATTGAATTGATCGAAGGCTTTTTTCAGGTAGTTTTCTCCTCTAGGATAATAGCCCGCCAACTGTTTATTGTCGAAACAGGCATGTGTGACATTACAACGGCCACCTCCTGAAATCTTTACTTTCGACAGTAGTTTTGATGACTTTTCCAAGATGCTGACCTGCGCGTGTGGATGGTGTTTTTTCGCGCTTAACGCAGCAAAAAATCCCGCAGCTCCTCCGCCAATAATGATGATGTGATGTTTCGACATATGATGGGCAAAATTAGCCTAAAATATGGATTGAATGACCATTTTTCTTCCTTGAAAGCTGACCTCGTCCTTCGCAGACTTACCGAGCAGTGCTGTTCCTAACGGCGCTTGTGGATTCAAACAAAACACCGCTTGATCTTCGACATGTAAAAGGCCATGTCCAATCGAAAAATAATACCATTGCTTTTCACAATGAACCAAAGAACCTAAACTAACTTTCAGGTGTTTTTTTGAGGAATCGATTCGAGACAATAAAGTGAGTTGTTCTTCGATGATCTGGATTTGTTTCCCAAGTTTTTCTTGTTCCAATTGAACCATGGCAACACCAACTTCATGTTTGTCTCCCGCTGAACTTTTTGCATCGTTTGATTTACCGTCAGATGCTTCTAAACGGATGGCATTTAACTCTTCGTGCTTCTGTACAAGTACATCGGTCAGGGCTTGGTGGACAGTGGATTTTAACATGGGTTTATTTACCGAATAAGTAGCTGAATGAAAGTTCAAATGCACCTTGTGTTTTTGCGATGTCAGACAAATCTGAAATGGTGAAATCATAGGAAAGATTGAACTGGTATTGGTCAAGTTGAAATCCAACTTTGGCGATCATGGCGTCTTTCCAGCGATTAAATAATCCGATGGACACATAATTGGTTTTTGCTGTTTTACCGGATAAACTTCCTTGCAGGTAATAGCGATAGGATGCACCATATAAGAATTCACGTGCACTTTTTTGTTGTTGGTAAAAGAGGACCGGAACAAGTGCCGTTTTCGCGTTTTTCATTGAAATTTCAGCGCTTCCATACAGCGTTGACCGCATGTACAAACGTTCTTTCTCATTGGCTAAAAAGGAATAACTCGGACGATTTACATGAAACACCCCAAAACCACCCGTCAGACTATGAACCATCCATGATTGACTTCCACCATTATTTCTTCTGAATCGATACACCATTCCCGTTCCTGCATCTTTGAAAGAAAATTGTGCATTCGCTAGTGTTTCGCCACTGATGATGCTTGGGTCATATGCTAATCCATTGTATTGATTTCCCCACCTTCCATTATTTCCATCGATACTTCGTTGACCTAATCCAGCATAGATTCCGAGTCCAAGTGTTGAGTTGCGATTGAGCGTTAAGTGATAAGCGCCATTCAAGGAAACTTGCGCGGTGCGGATCGATAAATCACCAGTTTGATCATTGTAGACTTGTAATCCTAGGGCAAAGAATCCACTTGTATTTCGACGTGCTTTTTGCAAACGTGCATCAAAGCCAGCGGCCATTGTTTGAAAGGGACTTGCGACACTTTTCCATTGATTGCGGTAATTCAAACTCGCGTGAATGGGTCCTTCACTGCCTGTTAAAGCCGGATTGAGCATCATCGGAACTTGATCCACTTGTGAAAAATGTAAATCTTGTGCCTTTAAACCAAAAGAAATGAGGCCAAACAAGAAAATCAGTTGTATTTTTTTCATAGCTTATTTCAATAAAGTTATGTTTCCAGAACGAATGACAAATTCGCCGTTTTGTAGTTTGATGGTTAACTTGTAGGTGAAAACACCCGCATTCATTTCTTTGCCTTTGTATTTTCCATCCCAACAGGCATTTTGATCTTTCGTTTCAAATACGCATTGTCCCCAACGATCATAAATAGCGTAGTCTAATTCTGCAATGCAATTTCCATAAACACATGCTTGTTTGTTTTCGTTGTTAGAACTTGAAGGTGACAAGATTGTTGGAATGTAAATTTCTCCACAAACTTCTGTGACGTAAATTTGTACTTGCGCTTCGCCAAAACACCCTATTGCACTTGTACCCGTTACGGTGTACAAGGTTGTTGCGGTTGGAGAAGCAGTTGTCGTCGGGCAGGTTGCACATGCTAATCCATCCGGCGGACTCCATACATATGATAAAGCACCACTGGCATTGATTTCAATTGTTTCGCCCTCTAAAATAGTTATTGAACTCGGAGTGGCAATGACATTAATTTCTCCGTATCCTGGAATTTCATAGGTTTCTGAAACCATACAATCATAACTATCAATCACGTTTAAACTTACTATTGCACCAGCGGCTAAACTACCTACGCTAGTACCACTTTGCCCACTAGGAGACCAATAATACGTATATGGCGCTGTCCCACCTGAAGCGTATGCTGCAACCCCACCGTTATTTCCAGTGCATGATGATGGAATGATTGTTTCTGAAATGACGATTTGAGGAGGTGATGTTATGTTCACTTGCATCGAATCTGTACAGCCCAAACTATCGCTTACTTGAACCGAAAACGTACCTGCCGGCAAGTTACTAGCAATAGAATTTGTCCCTCCAATTGGGGACCAAACATAACTATATGGACCGGTGCCGTTCGTTGCTTCTACAACAGCTATTCCATTTGAACCACCAAAGCATGTAAGATTGTAAACGGTATGAGATAGGTTTAGTTGATTTAAATTCGATATGGATGCTGTTGCAGTACTTTGGCAATGGTTGAAATCATGGACAATCACATTGTAAGTCCCTTCGGGTAAACCAACAACATTTTCGGTCGTAAAATTTCCAGGTGTCCATAAATAAGAATAAGGCCCGCTACCCCCGGTTGCATTGGCAGATACAATTCCAGTTGCTCCTCCACAAAGGGTATTGCTGGAACTCGTTGAAACAGTTGGTTCACTGATATTGTTAATGGAAACCGAATCCGTGATTAAACAATTATTAGCATCGCTTACACTGACATGGTAAACACCAATTGGCAGGTTGGTAACATTTTGAGTAGTATAATTTCCAGGAGTCCAGAAATAGGAATAAGGAATGCTCCCGCCTAAAATGGTAGTGGATACTGATCCGCTGGCAGTTCCACAAATTGTATTATTCGCTATGGAAGAAATGGTGAGGACCGGTGGTTCTACAATTGGAATATTCAGTGTATTTGAACATAGATTCATATCCACAACCGTAACAACATAAGTGCCTGCACTTAATTGATTAAAACTTGAACCAAATCCCAAAGAAGGAACTGAAGTGTATGAATAAGGTGGTGTGCCGCTAGAATTTCCTACAGAAAAAGACCCATCCGTTTGACCAAAACAAGAAATATTTGTGATAGTAGAAGTACTTATAAATGAATCACATACATTCGGGAAACAAGGTGCAAGATTTGAGATAGTAAAAGGATAAATGATGCCTGAACCATCGCTTACTTGAAGTTGTGTAGCACTGATTGGGGGAACAATTACAGAACCAGACCCAAAATTGACAAAAGTAGAGGATAGGCTGTACTCCCATGAATAAGGACCAACTCCTCCATAGACATTTAGTTGTCCGATGGAGTCCATGCAAACTTCAAGTACATTGCATGGATTGACGGTAACTTGAATGGAATCTACACCGCAGGGGAGCGTATAGACCAAGGTATGTACACCAACACCTGCAATAAATGGACTAAAAATCCCCGCTGCATTAACTCCTGGACCGTACCATGTCCCTCCGGTCGTTTCTGTAAATAATGTTACAGGGTCATCTGTAATACATAATTCTTCAGGTTGGCAAATAGTTGCACTGCAACAAGATGGAAAATAGGGAGAACAGGCTCCTCCAATGATGGATCGAATGTAATCTGAACCAGCAGCAATAATATTACCGTTCGTGCTTACAGCGACATCGAAAACAGGAAAAGTGGTAGAATAAAAGCCAGTTTGAACTAGTGCTTGATTGTATTTTATAACACCGGTAAATGCACCAACAAAAATATTGCCACACTCGTCTATTGCAATACCAGAATTGCTGATATATTCATCACAATAAGGGGAGGAAAGTGTTATTTGTGAACCCCCAATTAAGGAACTAAATGCTACGAGTGAACAATTTTGTAAATCACGTTTTTCAATTCGATCTCCTCTGTTAAAATACAAATAATTTTCATCAGCAGCAAGTGCGCAGATTCCTGATTTTTCTTCACGATAATCATCCATTTTATAATCATAACTTATATCATGATCCATTTTTATTGTGTTTCCTGGACCACAGTTCGGAGATATACTTTTCACGTAACCCATGGTGTCATGTGTCAAAAAATAGTATTTCCCACCTTGCGATGATGTAATGGATCGAATTTCATCCCAATCGCATTCATTTGTAGAACCTACTGGTTGCGTAGTTACTATTTGAGTACTGGTAATGTTTAAGCTTGAGGGATTAATGTTGAATATCGCACCGTTTGGAAGTGTAGCACTACCATTTAGGGGTCCTGATAACATTGCACCTCCAACGATTAATTGATCTTGGGTGCAATTAAACGCAATGCTCCAAAATTCTTTGGTAGGTAGTGCATAGCTGAGTTTGGAATTGATTAGAGTGCCAGTTGCACTGATTTTTTGCATTTTTGCTTGACTTCCAGAGGTAACATAAGAAATACCCTGTCGGTTTACCGCTAAAGTACCCAGCCAACTATTATTATAATCAAAAGGTGTGTTATATGTCCAGAGTAAGGTTCCAGATGAACTGTATTTCTGAAGTTGCATGGGTGAATCTCCACAAATGATGTAGACGTTACCAGCATCATCTCTATCGCATTCCCAAACGGTCCAGTACCAGTTTGAAAAAATTATCACCGGGATTTGAATCCAAGGATCAATCACAAGGTCTTCTGTTTTTCGATAAGATCCCACGTTAAATCGAACAGAATTTTTTTTGATTGAAAAAGAACTTGTTATTTCATTTTCAAAATCACCTTGATAGGAATAAGGTTTATGGTCAATTAGATCACCAAATAGTGTGGGGATATGAACTTCATTATCTATTGATTGAATGTCTTTGTTGAACGCAAATTCGATCAAAGCTGGATCGCCTCCTGGGTGCACGATAAACATATATTTTAATCCTTGCTCAGGATGAAAACTAAATTTTAAATCGATATGAGGATAAATATTTTCATAACTCAATTCCTGAAATCCTTTTGCGAAAGAATAACCTTCACAGGTGCTATCTCCAATTGCAACAGAATAATTATGATAATCAGAGTTTGCTTTCAGACCATTGATACTCACGTCTTCATTTGCGTTATTGAAACGTAAGCTAACATCATCTTGTCTGTAAATGGTTCTTCCATTCGGTCCATCTTGAAAGCCTGCTTTCTTTTCTTTTTCTTTTTCTTCAAAAGAAGCTGTCATTTCTTCATGCTCATCTTCTTTATTGTGGACTTCCAAAAAGTAATAGCGAATACCGGTTTTACCGAATAGTATTTTTGCCTTACCCCAATCTACACCGAAATAAATCTCTCCAGTTTCTTTTGAGGCATATTGGTTGAATTGCCCTTTGTTTTCAATAAAAACATTCGCTCTTTTCACTTCATGTTTCCAACCCGAAGTAGATAGCGCTTGTCCAAAAATTGAGTGAAAAACAAAAACACTCCAAATGATTAGTAGGGTTCTCTTCATAGTGTTAAGTTAACTTGGTTCTATGAAACATAACGAGATGGCAAGGGGTGAAGAGGTGCTTGAAATCGATGAATCTAGATGTTCTGCCCAAAACTTAAATGAACAGAGGACAAGACTCAAAACGACAAGTGTTTTCTTCATAGCCTATTTCATTAAGGTGAGGTTTCCAGAACGAATTTGAAAATCCCCATTTTGTAACTTAATGGTCAATTTATACGCAAATACACCCGCATTCATTTCCTTGCCTTTGTATTTTCCGTCCCAACAATTGTCTTGATTCGTGGTTTGAAAAACCAGTTGACCCCAACGATCATAAATAGCGTAGTCTAATTCTGCAATGCAATTTCCATACACGCAGGCTTGCTTGTTTTCATTGTTTGCACTAGACGGAGAAAAGATGGTCGGGACGTAAATCTCACCGCACACTTCTGTCACATAAATCATTACCTCGGCTTGACCTGTGCAGCCATTTGGCGCAGTTCCCGTCACCGTGTAAAGTGTTGTTGCCGTTGGAGAAGCACTTGTACTTGCACAGGTTGCACAACTCAAATCATCTGGCGGACTCCATTGATAACTCGTTGCACCAAAGGCATTAATTACGACACTTTGTCCCGATAAAATTGACGTAGAAATCGGACTCGCCGTCACGTTAATTGATCCCGTTCCGTTTATTTGATACGTTTCTGAAGTCCCACAATCATTGGCATCACTGACCACCAATGAAACACTTGTTCCTGGAGCAAGATTTGAAATGGAATTTACATTCGGGCTAACTGGATTCCAAGAGTACGTATACGGACTCACGCCACCAGTAACAAGTACGGACACCGAACCGTTATCCGTTGTGCATGAAGAAGGAATAATGGTTTCTGTGATCACTAATTGCGATGGTTCCATTATTGTTACGCCTGCCGTTCCAATGCATCCCGTATTATCCGTCACCTGAACAGCATAGCTTCCAGCACTCAAATTACTCGCCGTGGCATTTGTTCCTCCACTTGGTGTCCATGCATACGTGTAAGGGGAAGTCCCACCTGAAACTTGTGCCATCGCCGCACCGTTTGTTCCGCCAAAACAAGAAATATTCGATACAGTACAACTTACTGTCGGACCGTTCGAATTACTCACGGTTGCGGTGCCATTACTCGAACATCCATTCGCATCGGTAATCACCAACGAATAGACTCCGCCTGCTAAATTTGAAACAGTTGCAGTGTTCCCATTTCCGGGTGTCCACAAATAGCTATATGGAGCGGTTCCGCCAATTCCATTCGCTGTTACTGATCCGTTCGCTGTACCACATAATGTGCTGTTTGAGCTCGTAGTAACAGAAAGTGGCACCGATGGTTGCGTAATGTTAACGGTTAAACTTCCGGGACAATTGTTTACATCCAAAATGGACACTGAATACGTTCCTGCAGGTAAATTGTTCACGCTTGCACCATTTCCAATATTGGGCGACCATGTGTAAGTATATGGCGCGATTCCACCACTTGCATTTACGGAAATTGCTCCGTTGTTTCCTCCAAAACATGAGACATTCGTCACGGTACTAGCGTTCACTGTTAAAGAGGTACAGGGCGTGCTTGTACACGGAACAAGGTTTACAGCAGTGAAGGTGTAAACAGTTCCTGTATTATCCGTCACCTGAAATTGTGTGGATCCAGCGGGAGGAGTAACCGTCGTTCCTGTTGCAAAATTCACATAAGCTGCCGGAGAACTACATGCAGTTACTGGGGTAAATCCATTTAAACATTGTCCAAAAAACCAAGTATAACCGCAATTTTGACATTCCGTTTGATTCGTAATCGGTGTATTTGTTGCAGGAACATAGTTTGTCCAAGTATAAGGTCCCACGCCACCATTGACGGTAAATTGACCATTAGACTCCAAACAAACTTGCAAGCCAGCACATGGACTCACCGTAATTTGAATCGAATCAGCACCACAAGGTAATGTGTAAACGATCGTTTGAACTCCAACTCCTGCGGCACTCGGATTGAATACCCCACTTGAATTGACGCCAGCACCAGACCACGTTCCACCAGCAGTTCCAGCCGTTAAGGTAATTGGAGCGTCAGTGATACATACGGAACTTGGTTGACAAATCGTTGCGTCACAACAAGTTGTTGCTATAGGCGCACATGCTCCAATCGCAAAAGATCGAACGGCTCCACTTCTTGTACTACTAGTTGAAGTACCTGTACCTCCCACGGCAATTAATTCACCGTTGGTATTTATTTCCACATCATAAACAGCAAAGTTTGTCGGATAAACAGCTTGTTGAATTAGTCCATTATCAAACTTAACGACACCAGTCGTTGATCCAACGTAGATGTTTCCGCATTGATCAATGGCAATTCCTGAATTCCCTACTGAATGACCACTAGGAAAAAGGGTATTGTATTGTCCCCCAGGAATGGTATTATCTTGAATGAAAAAACAATCTTGTAGCGTGCGTTTTTCGATTTTGTTCCCTCGATTAATGAACAAATGATATGGATCTGCCGCCAGCGCACAAATCCCAGAGTTATCGTAGCGGTAATTTTCCAATTTATATCCCCAAGCTGCTCCGTGATTCCTTTTGTAAAAGCTTGTAGTGCCGTTCGGACAGAGGGTGAAGTTATCGTTTACATAACCCATGGTATCTTGTGTCATGAAATAGTACTTTCCATTTTTTGCAGATGTGATGGCGCGGACTTCCTCCAAATTGGGTGGAAAACTAATGGTTGGTCCATTGGAAATAAACAGTTGATTGGTAATATTCAGTGTGGAGGTATTGACATTGTAAATGACAGCGTCCAATTGTAATAGCGCACCTCCTGTTCCACCAATCACCAAACTGGTTTCGTCACAGTTAAAGGCGATGGTCCAAAATTCAGCGCTGGAAAGTATACCTCCCGGATTAGCATTGTTCAAAAGTAGCGCACCCGTTGGACTCACTTTCTGAATTTGCGCGACCGATCCTGCCGTCACATAGGAATTTCCCGCGTTGTCGACAGCGAAGGTTCCTAACCATACATTGGAAGTGTCGTAAGGCGTGTTGTAGGTCCATTGCAAGGTTCCGGCCGAATTGTATTTTAAAATTTGCATGGGCATGATTCCACCAAGAGCATAGACGTTTCCTGCTCCATCGCGATCACATTCCCAAACTACATCCCAATTCGTTGCAAAAACAGGTGTTTGAATCCATGGGTCGATGAATAAATCTGTTGATTTTTGGTATGCTTCCACCTCAAATTTCACAGTTTTTTGTTGCACGCTAAATGAACTGGATAACTCGGTTTCGTTCGTGCCTTGAAAGGAATACGGTGCATGGTCAATGATGTCACCAAAGGCCGTTGGAATATGAATTTCTCCTTGAAAAAACTCCACGTTACGATCGTATTCCATTTCAATATCCGCTGGATTTCCTCCTGGATGCACAATGAACACATATTTCAATCCAATTTGAGGATGAACGGTAAATTTTAAATCAATCAGTGGATAAATGTTCTCATAAATGAGTTCCTCAAAGGCCTTGGCATGCGAAATGGATTCATAGCTACCATCTGCTAATTGAACTGAATAATTGTGATTATCTGTCCTAGGTTTGAGTCCGGATAATTTCACTTTTCCATTGGCCTTGACATAGCGCATCGACACTTCATCGCTTTTGAACTTGAACTTTCCAACGATGCGCTCTTGTTCCTTGTATTTCTGTGGAACCTGTACCAAAGAAGCCCTCAAGGCATCTCGTTCCGCTTTCGGGACTTTTATCGCTTCTAAAAACGAATAGTTTATCCCGGTTTTTCCAAAGAAAATGCGTGTGGAACCGAAGTCGACGCCGTAAAGTATTTTCCCGGTTTCATTTGTTGCAAATTCATCAAACTGCCCTTTGTTTTCGATAAAAACACGTGCTTTTTGATAGGATACACTCCAATTATTTCCGGTGTTCTCTTGAGCGAAAAGCGAAAAAAACCCGAATAGACTAAGGCATAGAAGTAGTCGTTTTCTCATTACGGAATTCAGCGTTGGTTTAAACAAATATAAGCTTTTCAATACTAAAATAAAACGGACTTGAATTCCATGTACATTGCATAAAACAAGCTTCACCTTTCAGTTCCATTTCTACCTTGCTCCTTTGCTCCATTTATCGTAAATTCGCAATCTTAAAAGTTCAAGAATGATGCGCTCAAAATATCCGGAATACAAAGGATTAAATTTGCCCAACGTGGCTCAATCGGTTTTAGAAAAATGGCAAAATGATT
>CAIRMS010000171.1 GCA_903879765.1 uncultured Flavobacteriales bacterium | reverse complement strand
GGCAAACCACATCCACTCAAAAGAGTTAAGCATTCTCCAGAGCTCTTTATAGAGCGGGATTGAATCTTGTCCTGCAAAAGATAAAACAATAAAGAAAACATGTGCGCCAATGCCATAGAGCGACCAAGGACCTAAGTTGCGGTGCCAGGTAACAAGACGATCGTGGCCCACGCCCCGCTCCACCCATGGAATACGTGCTACTAAAAAGATGCCAACAATTGCTAGGTAAGTACCAACTAGCGCTGATAGACGTGAAAAAGAAGCAAGGGATGCATAAAGGGAAGTGAAATCACTCTTGCGCACTGTCGTTAACTGCAAAGCCAGAGTTAAGCCAAGACCTGCGCCAAGTTTTTAAAGGCGAACTACCATCCGCTGAAGGAACAAATCATCCAAGAAAAAATAGTTCCTTTGTTCTTGTTTCGGGACTTTTACTCATCATACTCGTTCCAATTTTGAAGATGACAACACACCTTCCTCCATACATGGGAATGATGTTTTCTCTTACTATGATGGCAATCTTGGCGGAAATCTTAAGTAAACGACAGTTTTCATTAACCGATATTACTGCGACTCATTCCCACACAAGTCCAACATTCAAGGCCCTTACCAAAATTGAACTACCCAGTATCCTTTTCTTTTTAGGAATTCTGATGACCATTGCCGCTATGGAATCGATGGGAATGATTTACGGTTTTGGAGTGCAAGTGCAAGAAAGCATGGATGTGAATTTATTCGTGACATTACTCGGTATAGCCTCTGCTATTATCGATAATGTTCCGATTGTAGCTGCATCTATGGGAATGTTTCAATTCGAATTAGATCACGAAATTTGGCATTTCATCGCCTATGCAGCCGGCACAGGTGGATCTATGCTCATCATTGGATCCGCTGCTGGAGTTGTAGCCATGGGAATGGAGAAAATATCCTTTTTCTGGTACTTAAAACGCATCACTCTGTTGGCAGCCATTGGCTATTTTTCAGGAATTTCCGTATTTTTAGTTCAATTGATTTAGAAATGAAATTTGAATCGTATTCGCAAGCTGTTACCTGGCTTTTTGATCAATTTCCATCCTATCAAAACAATGGGGCGAGTGCATATAAACCTGGATTAAAGCAAACGACCGATTTATTGCAAGCCCTGGGAATTGAGCAAAAAAACATGTCCATTATACATGTCGCAGGAACAAACGGAAAAGGTTCAACCTGCTCCTACATAAGTTCCATGCTGACCGAAAAAAATGAAAAAGTAGGCTTGTTTACCTCACCACATATTTTCGACTTTCGCGAACGCATTCGCATTAATGGTGTGCAAATTAATGAGTCCTCTGTAATAGATTTTTGTCAACGCGTTATTGATCTTCAACTAGATTTCGAACCCAGTTTCTTTGAAGTGACTTTCGCCATGGCCATTGATCATTTTCAGCGAAATCAGTGTTCCTATGCGGTAATTGAAACTGGAATGGGAGGACGATTAGACTCAACAAACGTACTTCAGTCTAAAATTGCCGTGATTACGAACATCGGTCTCGACCATACACAATTCTTAGGTGAAACACTTTCCGAAATCGCCTTAGAAAAAGCAGGAATTATCAAATCAAGTCAACCTGTAGTAATTGGACACACGCAAAAGGAAATTGAATCCATTTTTACACAGAAGGCTTTTCGTAATGGTGCGCAGATTTACTTTGCGGACCAAGAAAACTGGGAGATCATTGAGCCATTGGAACTACCCGAACATCAAAAAACAAACCTAAAAACAGCACTTTGTGCCTTGTCAAAATTAAACATTGACATTTCAGAAAAAATACTTCAAAAAGCACTTCAAAACCTTCATAAAAACTCCGGACTATTTGGAAGGTTAAGCAAAGTGAGTGAAAATCCACTAATCTACCTCGATGTTTCGCATAATCAAGATGGAATTCAAGCAACCCTTCAGGACTTAAGAAACATTCATTTTGAACATTTACACATCGTTTACGGCGCGTCGCAGGACAAAAATGCAAGCTCAATTTTGTCCCTTTTCCCTGAAAATACAGCTATTCACCTGTGTGAATTCCGGAACAATCGCAGTTTGAAAACACCCGATTTATTGAGCTTAAAACAAGCTGATCAACGTATTTTATCCGTGTCGAACGATGTAAATTCAACTGTAAAGAAACTTATGTCGGAAGTGTCAAATCAAGACCTGATTCTTGTCACCGGAAGCTTCTTTCTGTTAGCAGATGTTGATTTAGATTTATTTAATCGATAAAAATTTCATCTACATACCATTCAAACATAAATTCCCTTATCTTTGTCTCAATGGAAAAGCAAGTCATTCTGAATCCAACACATTTGGACCTCACTTTGAAACGTCTTTCCCATGAATTAATTGAATCCCACAACGATTTCTCGGATACTGTTCTCGTTGGTTTACAACCAAGAGGAATTCACGTTGTGACAAGACTTAAGTCTTATTTGGAATCTATTCTTGGAAAAGAAATTCAATGCGGAAATCTGGACATTACTTTTTATCGAGATGATTTTCGTCGTCGTGAAAAACCCATGATTCCTAGTGTTACAAATATTGATTTTAGCATCGAAAATAAGCGCGTTATTTTAGTTGATGATGTACTTTACACGGGGAGAACTATTCGATCTGGACTTGATGCCTTATTGACATTCGGACGTCCATCTAAAGTAGAATTATTAGTATTGATCGATCGTCGCTATAGTCGCGACTTACCCATTCAGGCAGATTATATCGGTAAAACAGTCGATACACTCATTTCTGAACGCGTTTCCGTTGAGTGGAAAGATGAAATCGATGATATTTATATTGGCACAAAAGGCCTAGCAAGAGAATTAAAATTACCAATTTGGAGCGTATCTCAGGTAAATAGAGCAGGTGCCAAAGATAATATTATTGAAGGTGATAAAGCCGCTGGATCTTATGATAAGATTATG
>CAIRMS010000170.1 GCA_903879765.1 uncultured Flavobacteriales bacterium | reverse complement strand
GTCGATTAATTCCGCCTTGTTCATGTTACGTGTTTTAAATAATTAGTAATAAATTTTGACTTAACAAATATATCTGAATATCAATGCGAGTAACGGATTGAGGTAAAAAAAATGCATAAAATGTTGAAAAAATAGGTATTTTGTTAATAAAGCGGGCTAAAATCGTTGTTTTTACTAGGACTTTCAGTCTTTCGAGCTTCGGTTTTATTGAGATTGTTTAACCGATAACTAACAATTTAGTGGCATCTTTGTTAATAGAATGATGAAAGTAGCAATAGTAGGTGCGGGAACGGGTGGATTAGCTAGCGCAATTCGTCTGGCAAAACTCGGGTATGAAGTTTCTGTATTTGAAGCGAATGATTTCGTTGGTGGAAAGGTGAATGAACAATGGCTGGGAGATTACCGCTTCGACATGGGTCCGTCTGTTTTTACCGAACCTGCGTTAATTGAGGAGCTGATTACATTATGCGGAAAAGATTCGTCCATTTTTTCCTATCGTCAATTAGAGGAGTCTTGCCGTTATTTCTTTTCCGACGGTCAACAAGTGATTGTTCCTTCAGGAATGGAACAAACGGCAAAAACATTTGAATCAGCTTTCGGTGAAAATCGTCTACGTACGCAGCGCTTTTTAAATCGTCTTTCTAAAAACTATAAAGCTCTTTATCCGGTGTTTATATCTGCCTCACTGCACCGACGCAATCAGTGGATGAACCATGGAATATGGAAAGCTATTACACGGATTCCTTTTTATGGTATGTCAACGAGCATGACTGCTGTGAATCGAAGAATCTTTAAAAATCCGAAATCGGCTCAATTGCTTAACCGCATGGCGACTTATAATGGTAGCAGTCCGTATCGCACACCTGGATTATTAAATATCATCAGTCATTTAGAATTCAATGAAGGTCCAGCGATGCCGATTGGAGGGATGGTTCAAATCAGCAAAACACTACATCAACTTTGTATAGAACTTGGTGTGACCTTTTATTTAGGTGAACGCGTAGATGAAATCCAACACAGAGAAAATCGTATTGTAGGAATTCGAACCACGAAACAAGATTTTTCATGTGAATTAGTTGTTTCCAACATGGATGTGCATTTTACTTATGAGCGCCTATTAAAAGGTTTACACGAACCTAAAAAGATTTTGCGCCAGGAGAAATCGAGCAGCGCCATCGTTTTCTATTGGGGAATCAAAAAATCTGTTAAAGAACTTGGTGTACATAATATCTTTTTCGCACAAGACTATCAAGCAGAGTTTGAGTCGATTTTCGAAACAAAAACAAGGTATGAAGACCCAACCATATACATACACATTACATCTAAGGTAGAAAAGGGTGATGCGCCAGACGGAGCAGAAAATTGGTTTGTCATGGTGAATGCACCAATTAACGTTGGACAAGATTGGGATGTGTTTGTCGCTGAGACGCGTCGAACGTGTATCGAAAAATTATCGAGCGCATTGAAGCTGGACATTGAATCCCTGATAGAGATAGAATCGATCAATGAACCAAGAAAAATAGAATCCGTCTATTTCGGCAAGCAAGGATCCATTTATGGGAATTCATCGAATAGTGCATTTTCAGCATTCTACCGACATCCGAATTTTTCAAAAACCTTGAAAGGATTATACTTTGCTGGTGTGACCGTTCATCCTGGCGGAGGCATTCCTTTAGCATTGAATAGTGCTAAGATTGTTGAGCGATGCGTGAGGGAGGATTATAAGCGCTAAGTAAATTTCCCTAGATAACCGTCATTCTGCTTTGTTTCAGGGATGATTAATCTAAATCATTGAATTGATTTGGGTAAAAGATCACCTCTCCTGTTGAAATATCATGCATACCACCCACAATTCCAATTTGACTTTTTTCAACTAGTTCCTTGATAATCGGACTACGTTCCATGATAGATTGAACCGAGTGATTCACATTAAGTGCTGCGACATTTTCAACGAAATCAGCGTTGTTGGAATTTCGATTTTCAGTGGTGTCAGTTTCTTCATCGACAGCAGGTTTAATTTTCGATAATAATCCCGTCAAGTGTCCCATTTCAACATGGTCACACGCACCTTTTACTGCACCACATTTTGAATGTCCAAGCACCACAATGATTTTCGATCCAGCAACTTTACATCCGAACTCCATGCTTCCTAAAATATCTTCATTAATGATGTTTCCGGCTATCCGAACACTGAAAATGTCACCCAAGCCTTGATCAAAAATTAATTCTGCTGAAGTTCTACTATCAATACAACTGAGGATGACCGCAAATGGGTGTTGACCATCGGAAGTTTCACTCGCTTGTTGAAGTAAGTTTCTATTGATTTTTAGGTTTTTAACAAAACGGTCATTTCCTTTTTTTAAAAGTTCTAAAGCCAATGATGGAGTGATTGCTTCCTGTGTTTCTTTTGTGAGTGTTTTCATAGGGTATATATTAGTTTATGTAAAATCCATTAGCTTGGTGAGCATTTGGAATGTCTTTGTCTT
Organism: uncultured Flavobacteriales bacterium; assembly: GCA_903879765.1. GTDB lineage: Bacteria > Bacteroidota > Bacteroidia > Flavobacteriales_D > Crocinitomicaceae > UBA952. The sequence continues at coordinate 2,588 of CAIRMS010000170.1, read as the reverse complement.
TTATAAGTTGTTTAATATTTATTTCTATTGTTCTAGCTATCGCAGTCATTGGTGTATCAGTCGGCCTATTCTCGAATGGATCCTGCATATGTGTCGCAGATTTTTCCAATAAAAAGAACGCCGAAGAAATGGCAAGCAATAGAGGGGTTTCAAATAGTCCATCGACGCGGAGTGATACGGCAAGAGTGATAACGAAAAGATAAATGGTTCCATGTAAAAACAAACGATACGTAACTGGGAAAACAGTAGATTTTATTCGTTCTGCTTTTCCTTGAGCATCACAAAGTCTAGTAAGTGTTTGATCAAGTTGTATTTGAGAAAAGGCATCTAATTGACCTCCATCTCTCAACGCTTTGATATTTCCCCCATGTAATTGAAGCAATGCCAACGGTTTATTTTGGTGTTGTTCTATTTCGGTCAATTCTTCTTTCGAGATAAATTTTTCTAAATTTTCTATCGGATTTAAGCCCCGCAGTGATTGCCCGAGAGAATAACACCATGCGATTTGCCTAAGAGCAATCAATTTTATTTTCTCTTCATCCCCATTTTTAGTGAGTGTTTGAAGTTGAATAACTAAGCTACGAGAGTCGTTGACGATTGACCCCCATATTTTACGTGCTTCCCACCATCGATCGTAAGATTGACTAATACCAAAAGATAAAAGTATAGAAATCGCAGTTCCTATAAATGCAGGAATAGTTAAAGGCATTTCAGGCATGAAAATCACATACCTCTCGGTGAGAAAAAGAACGGTTAATGATACGACAAGAACATATAATAAGTCGTATTTGATTTTATTCAAAATGTATTTTAAGGGTATCTTCGGTTTGTTGAGCAGCATTTCTACAGGTTAATTTCAAACAAAAATAGTCATAATGTTTTAAAAGATAGTAATACTATTAAAATAAGTAGTAAAAATATTTTTTGTACATTTGAAAATTAAATAATCATCTTTTAATTCTCTACGATTGAAATTACCGCTAAAAATAACAATGAACGAAGCATTGTTTCTTCGTAATCCTGAAAGTTCAGAACTTGGAAAGAAAATCATCAAGCATAGCATTGAGCTGATTGAAAAGTCCGGTTTCGAGGCCTTTAACTTCAAAAAACTGGCCGAGGAGATCCACTCCACGGAGGCAGGAATTTATCGCTATTTTGAAAACAAGCATAAAATCCTACTGTATCTCACTGCTTGGTATTGGAAATGGTTGGAATTTCAGATAAGTTATCAAACGAACAATATGATTGATCCTAACGTTCAATTGGAAAAGGTCATTGATCTTTTGACCTCGCCAATCGAAGATGACGAAAAAACGGAGTATGTGAATGAACGATTGTTGCATCAAATTATTATTTCTGAAGGATCAAAGTCCTACTTGACAAAGCAAGTAGGTGAGGACAATCAACAGCAATTTTTCAAATCTTACAAGGACTTGTGTGCAGCTATTGGTCATATCATTTCAGCTTGTCAACCGAACTATAATTACCCAAAATCATTAGCGTCTACGTTGATTGAAATGGCACACTTTCAGAGTTTCTTTATGAATAATTTGCCTTCATTGACTGATTTTAGTTCAACAAAAAAAAATAGTGACATCTCCTCTTTTTTAAAGGACTTAGTCCAACGATGTTTAAAGTGAATCGTATCTTTTGAAAAAAGAATAATCCATTAGAATCTATTCATTCACTTCCACTCAATTTGAACGCGCATCCGCTTGGATACCTTTTTCCTTTTTTTATCCATCAAAAAGAAAAGCAGGTAGAGTGGCTCGGTGACTTCGGACAGCGTTAATGTTTTGGTTTTGCTATTGAAATCCTCTGAAATGAAGAGGTTTGATATCGTTTTCGATCCGGTCACGCGTCCTTTTTCCACTTTCGGATTCGGGTCAAAGCGATGCCACGTATAGTCCTTTGGTCTGTAAAACCAGTAGAAGTATCCATCTTTGGAAACGATGATGTCCTGGTCCTTATTGAATTCCGGTTCAACCGCAATTTTCCATTGGATGAGGTCCGTTTCCGGTAAGGATTGATTCAGTGGAATGCGAAACAGTGAATCGCTCAGGGAGCAGGAACCATACACACCTTCCACCTTTAATAGTTCGACTTGAATTTGAAACGGTTTTTTCGCTAACAGAACTTTTTCATTCAGGACAGGAATCTCTTTTCCATCTTGAAGAAAATGAATGTTATAATCTTGGGCAAACGAAAAGCGCGACCCAAAAAACAGGCAGAGAAAAACAAGGAAAGATTTCATGTTTTAAAGTTAGTAATCCGCACGAATCACAATGGACTTATTTTCGTTTAAAAATACGGAACAAGCTTCAAACGAAGGAGCGCTTAACATGGGTCTTAAATTGTTGGAGAACGCAAATCGTTCCGTTGGGATTCCAAAGAAATTCTTGTCACATTGATTGTTGTTGTTTTCATCGAGGTAGATGCAAACCGCATATTTTCCTTTCGGTAGGTTATGGAAAGTAACCGTTTCCTCAGCAGCATCCACTTTCACGCGCAGCATCCTATACGTGCCCCCAATTTTCGTAAACTTTTCCGCATCCCGAAAGAGTCCAAACTCTACCATTCCTTTTTTT
>CAIRMS010000169.1 GCA_903879765.1 uncultured Flavobacteriales bacterium | reverse complement strand
TGCGTCCTTACCTGCAGTAGGATCATACGGAACATTAATCGTCACACAAGATGCAACAGGAAATAGAACAATCACACTTCCTTCAACATCCAACAAAGTGTTAGGCTCAGCATCTACAACAACAATCGCTTTATCGACAGCACCAAACGCAAAAGACATCTTGAATTTTTACTATGACGGAACAAACTGTTATTGGAACATTGGACAAGGATACGGAACGGCAGCAACAGCTGCGGTAACAAACTTGGCGACAGGTGTTTCAGGAACTTTACCGGTTGCAAATGGAGGCTCAGGAGCCACGACACTTACAGGTATCGTAAAAGGAAATGGAACAAGTGCCATGACAGCAGCAGTAGCTGGAACAGATTACGTGATTCCTTCTGGTAGTATCACTGGAAACGCAGCGAATGTTACAGGAACGGTTGCCATTGCAAATGGTGGAACAGGACAAACAACCATTGCAGGTGTAAAAGGAATTTTGGGATTAACTACAACAAATGTAGCCATTGGTGCTTCTTCAGGTACAACTAATCAAGGAGCTGGTGCAGTAGGAATTGGAAATGGAACTGGTCAAACCAATCAAGGGAGTCAATCGATTGCCATAGGTTACGTAGCAGGAAGTTCAAATCAAGGTGCGAACTCTGTAGCAATTGGACCTAATGCAGCTCAAAGTGGACAAGGAACACAATCCATAGCCATCGGATATGCGGCGAACAGTGCTGCAGATAAGGCTACTGCTCTAGGTGGATTTTCAACGGCAGCGCATACAAACGCAACGGCTATAGGTTATCAGGCTGCAACCTCGGCAAACAATACCATTCAATTAGGAGCAGATGGTGTGACCATTCCAGGTTCAACAGCGATTACGAATGTGAAAACAAGTGGAACATTAACTGCAGGAACAGTTACCTATCCAAATACACATGGAACAACTAACCAAGTATTAAGTACAACAGGAAGTGGAACTTTAGCATGGGTAACCCCAACAACCACAGCAACTGCTTATTCAGGTACATTACCCATTTCAAATGGTGGTACGGGCTTGACATCTGCTCCAGCAAATGGTCAAATTGACATAGGAAACGGAACAGGTTTTACTAGAGCAACGTTAACAGCTGGATCTGGAATTACCATTACAAATAACGCTGGAGCAATTACCATTACAGCTGCCGTAAGACCAACTACAGATCAGGCGACTGCCACTTCAGCTCAAACAAGTTTCACATTAGCTCAAGCACCAGTAAATGCGAAAGTTTGGATGTTTATCAATGGTGTGCGAACGAATAACAATGCTTATTCGATTTCTGGTACAACCGTTACCTATACACCTGCAAACAACAATAGTTATGTGATTGTTGCTGGTGACCGTATTCAGTTTGACTATTGTTATTAATTAAGGGTAAATAGTAAAATAAAATAACCAATGAAAAATCGTCTTACCCTATTATTTTTACTCGTCGCCTTTGTTTCGAATGCGCAAAACACGCTGAATAATGTTGGTTTAACGAATATCGCTCCAGCTTCCGTTGCTTATTCCGTTCGTCTATTGAGTTCCACCTATTCGGGTCCGCTAGTCAGAATTAAAGTAGGCACTTCTTTTTACGATGTGTATCCTGAAGCTTCGACTAAAAAATTTAGCTTAGCATCTAAAATCTCTGCAGCTGTCGGCACCTATAATGCTGCAGTGGCAGCGGCTGGAGCGAATACCTTATCAACGATTATTACTGGAACATCAGATGCGACTGTGGCTATTTGGTATGATCAAAGTGGAAATTCCGTACATGTTTTATCAAGTAATGGTTCAGCGAAAATCATATCATCTGGAAGTATTAATATGATGAATGGACAACCCACCATTTATTTTTATGGAAGTGGAAGTACGTCTTTTTTAACATCAGCGACAACAGTGAATTACAGTGCGCAGACATTAGCCACTGTAAATGCAGCGGCTCAAAATGTCGCAAGTACGGATTACATTTCAGGGATCATTTCAACAGGAGATAATGGTGGTTGGGGTCTTTGCTATGACCCAACAAATGCGAATAAGGGTTATTGGATTGATGCATCAGGTGGCAATGGAGCCTTTTCTGATGAACATACATCAGATGCTAAAATTGTTACTGGATTAATTGGTATTACTACGAACTCATCTATTTACGTAAATAGTGTTTTAAAAGGCACAAAAGTGCCACAAAATACGTTAAATGGAACAGCTGATAAAATAAACGTAGGCATTAGAGGAAATATGACGGGTAGACAGTTTAATGGTAATATATCCGAAGTAATCATGTTTCCTAAAAATTTGACAAGTGCTGAGCAAGCAAGCTTGGAAGCGAGTCAAACCATCTATTTGCCCACAACTGTATCGATCACTTCAAGTGCGACTGGTACGGTTTGTTCAGGGGCCTCTGTAACATTTACCGCAACGACAACTGGAATTACCAGTCCATCTTATCAATGGTATAAAAATAGTGTGGCCGTCAGCGGCGCAACAAGCGCAACTTATACAACAACTTTAAGCAATAATGATGTTGTCAATGTAAGCTGTTCAAGTGCAGCCAATGTTGTCAATGATAATACCTTAGCGATGTGGCTCGATGCTTCAAATTCATCAAGTTATACTTCGGGAAATACCTGGTACGATTTGACAACGAATGGCCGAAATGCGACAATGAATGCTTCTCATACATTTTCATCCGCGAATGGAGGTTCCTTTCAGTTTGATGGGACCGCTAATCCAATGTTAGTTAATCAAGTAACTTCGGCAACAACAGAAGTCACGATGTCTGCATGGGTATATATAACACCTGGATCAACTCAAGGGTCCTTTATCAAAAATGGAAGTAATTTAGGATATACCTTTGGTGCAGGAGGAGGAGGAGGTTTTTGTCCTGGAACCTATCCTGGAATGTTGTTAGCCGGTCAAAGTTGGCTTGGAAATACGAACCCAACTGCAAATTTTTCTACAGGTTGGCAACTCTGTACAATGGTTATTTCCGGTACTTCTCCCACCACGTACAAATATTACATCAATGGAACCTTGGCAAATACAGCCACGTTTAGTTCTCCTTCTGCTCCAACTGGAGCCTATACGGCTTTAGGCGATAATTATGGCGATGGTGGTGGCTGTACGCCATTTAACAGTAAAATGGGCGCGGTTTATTTCTATACAAAAGCCCTTACCGTTAATGAAATCACACAAAATTATAATGCTTCTGCGTCAAGATTTGGGCTAAGTAACATTTACAGTATTAATTCAAATTCCATCACCACCACGGTTGCGACAAGTCCAACTTCTTCTCTTACGACGCTTGGCGATGGATGTATTAATAAAACAACTTTAAGTACTCCATCAGGCATGACATCTTATCAGTGGTTCAAAGACAATGGTTCAATAGTTGGGGCAACAAGTAACACTTATACACCTACTATTTCCGGAGTTTATAAAGTGCAAGTTTCGAATGGTACCTGTTCAACCTTGTCTGCAACTGCTACAATTTCGACTTGTGCGGTTAATGCAGATGGAAGTATGAGTATACTAGAAACTTCGACGACTTTGGTGAGCAAAGATGGAGCGAAAAATACGAGCAAAGGAATCAGCGAAAGTGGCAAGATTTTATCTAAGCCCTTTGTTTTTGGTACGGTCACAACAGCTACAGGTAGAATTTGGATGGACAGAAATTTGGGTGCAACGAGAGTCGCATTAAGTTCAACAGATGCTCAGGCTTATGGTGATTATTATCAATGGGGGAGACCTGCCGACGGACATCAAACGAAATACATGACAAACAATAATAGTTCTGGATTTACCAATACAAAATCGTCAACAAGTGTTCCTCCAAATGATTTGTGGATCGAACCAACTGATGGTTCAAATGACTGGTTAACTACTGCTAATAATACCTTGTGGACTGGCGCTAACCCGGCGACTAATCCTTGTCCTGCTGGCTTTAGAATTCCAACAGAAGCGGAATGGAATGCCGAAAGAAATACGTGGAGTAGTACGAATGCGGCGGGTGCTTTTGCATCCCCTTTAAAGCTTACTCGACCAGGAATGCTAACTAGTTTTGGAAGCGGTGGTGCAAACTTTACCGCAAAAGATAATTTTGGCCAATACCACACCCAAACAGCTTATTCAAATGGAGGTGTAAGGTATTTTGGAATAGAACAAAATAATGCTTGGTTTGACCAAAATTACTACAAGTCTCATGGGATGTCTTGTCGATGCATTAAAGATTAAGTGGACTCAATCAATGAAAAACGTATTCGCTCTTTTACTTTTTTTTACTTCAGTCATCTCTAATGCACAACGGACCATGTTCGGTGCACAGAATAATTTTGTGGCACCTTCAATTGTATATCCAACAACCATTAGTAACACTACCGGATTGGTACTTTTCTTAGATGCTGATAATTCCTCCAGTTACCCGGGTGCTGGAAATACGTGGTTTGACATCAGTGGAAGTAATAACCATATTTATTGGACTTCACCTGCTCCACAATTCATCACCGATAATGGGATTAAGGTCATTAAAACCACTAACACACTTGGTACCTTAAGAGCGATGACTTCAAATACCTACACGAATTTACCAATAGGAAACACTCCTTTTACTGCGATAGCGTTTTTTAAGCCAAATGCGACCAACGCGGGGAGGTTTCTCCTTAGTGTTGGACCAGCAGATAATTCATGTGGAGGTACGCAATTACATCCTCTAGTTATTGGAGCTGGAGGAAAATATTCTGGTGGTGCTTGCGGCGGTTTAGGAACTTGGTCAAATTCAACCGGAGTTACACCGGCAACCAATGCCTACGT